>JBAXJW010000042.1:0-9730 GCA_037137635.1 bacterium
ACTCTCAACGGGACCCCATTTGCACTTTGAATTTCTAAAAAACGGAAGTTTCGTGGATCCTCAAAGTCTTAAGTTTCCCTCTGCATCGCCTCTTTCGGATGATGAAAAAAATCGCTTTGCAGATGTTCTACGCAAAAACACTTCGCCCCTTCCGCAGTGGCCAAATGAAAGTACCGTGGCAATGCGAAAAAGCGACAATTCATCTAATCAATAAAATTTCTGCGCTCTAAGCTTTGAGTAAAATAAGAACGAAGAGCTTTGAGATATCTTAGCTCAGACGGATGCTCTGTATTTTTTTCAGAAAGTTTTTGAGCTTTGCAATTATTTTCGGAAACAACGCCTAATTCACATTTTTCAAATGAAGTGTCGTTAAGTTTAAAAAATCCACGAGGATGAATCATTTGCCATTCATGATGGTCTCTCAAAACCGCAACACCCCCATCATGAGAATCAAAAATCGAATGTCCAAACGGAAGAAGCTTTTGAGCAGGAAGTCCCAAATAAGTGGCAATCGTTGCAGGCAAATCAGCATGCTGAGTCGGCTTATAAACCTTTAAAGGCTTTAAGATTTGAGATCCATGATACACAATCAAAGGCACAGAATGAGAACCCATCTGGCTGCAAAAATCTCTACCCTGACACTGGCTTGTATGGTCTCCCGTAAAAATAAATAAAGTATTTTGAAACCATTTCTTATTTTTGTTTTCTTCAAAAAACAACTGAAGAGACTGGTCAGCATATCGCAGACTTCGCACAAAAGGAGATTGTTCCTGGGGAATCAATTTTTCGAAATCACGAGGAATCTCATAGGGCTGATGCGAGGAAAGAGTAAAGATTGAAGCAATAAAAGGCTTTTTCCATTGAGCGAGCTTGTCGCCTGAAAACTTTAAGAAAGCATGATCATGAACGCCCCAATCATAAAGAGCAGAAGGAGATCCCACAAAATCTTCTTTTCCAAAATAATGGTTAAACCCAAGGTAAGAAGTAAAGGCATCGAAATACATACTTCCCTTGCGCGCACCGTGCATGAAGATGACGTCTCTTTGATCTTTATCCACCAGTGCGGGCAAAGAATTTAAATGCGACGTTGAAAAAGGAGACGTTATATAGGGCTGAGCCAAGAGCGAGGGAAGAGATGCAAAAAGCGCAGGTACAGACTCAATCGAAGTGCGTCCATTTGAAAAATGTCTCTCAAAAGAAACTCCCTTGCTTTTTAAACTCATCAAAAAAGGAGTTGCATACGAATACTCGTTGCTAAAACTTTCTAAGATAAAAAGAACAACATTGTCCTGTGGACGGCGAAGCTGAGCAAGCTTTTCAAGTGCTTTATCCTGGCTCTTGGGTCGCTCATTGATCAAAATTGAACGAGCTTCTTGAAAGGAATAATCCCTAAAAAGAATAAGATCAGGTTTTTTACGACTTGTTTGCATCATCACAAAAGGTGCATTTAACGCAATATCCGCTAAGCGAGAATTACTTAAGACAAGAGAATTTGAAATGCCCAAAGTTTTTTCCTGAAAGCCACCCCTCGCTCCCACCACTCCTACGGGAACCCATAAAACCAGAGAAAGAACAAAGGCAACAATCGATTCTTTTGAACTTTTATTTTTTGAAAAAAAGCTCAATATAAAAACAACAACTAACCACGAAAATAAGATGTAGAAATAATTTTTAAAATATTGCCAAAGCTGATCTCTAAAATCTCCACCTAACTGAAAAAGCGTTGAGTCAAGATGCTTGTGATTGATGAAATAATATTCTGCATCCGCAAGACAGAATGCAAAAGCTGTCGCAACTCCATAAATGACCAAAAAACGATAGGCTTTTTGAGAAATACCCTTTTTAAAAAAGATGAAAAAAAACTTAAGAGTCAAAGCCGCTAAAAAAATATAGCTCAAAACAGAAAGATCAAAGCGCATTCCCAAAACAAAAGCTTTGAAGAGTTCTATAAAGCCCAAACCCTCAAAAGAGGCTTGATTATGAAATAAAAAAACAAGGCGCGCAATCTGAAACAATAACAAAGAAAAGAGCCAAAAAAACATGTTCTTTAAAGATAACTCTTTGAAGAAAGAGAATCGAGAGGAAACGATCGTTTTTATTTAAGAATCTTATCGACGCCTAAAAGACCGAGACTCACAGAGGGCTCAAACCAACCTCTAAACGCTGTACGAATTGAAAGTCCTTGGCTGTAATCACCAATTGCAAAACGAAGAAGAATATTGGGAGTGTTATCCACAACACTATCATTCGAACTTGTGGAATGAATAAAACCAAAAGCGACTCTCGTGCTCTCTCTTAAAAAGGAAAAATTTGCTGAGCTATCGAGTGCTTCGATAGTTTTCTTAACAAGTCCCTGAACTCTATCAGGCAACGTTCCCGAAAGATCGTTTCTTAAATTAAGCTCTGTGACACTTGCGTTATTTAAATTTTCTTCACTAAATTTCACGAGAGTATCAGAAGAACTCATCAAACTGAGTCGAACTGTAAAATTGAACTCAGAAGTCCGGTGATCTTGCCCTCGAGTTAAAAAAGAACCTTGAACGCGAGCACCTTGTTGCGCAAAAGAAGTGGAGACAAACTCATCTACTTTATTTCTGTCATTATTTTTTTTCATGAAATAAAGGATTCCCTTCATGGACTGGTAGCTTGCTGCATCTCCAATACTTTGAATCAATTCATTTTTAAAAGCAAAAGTTGCTAATGAACCTATAGGAAAATCACTCACAAGCTCCACACCTACTCCATAAACATGTAAGTTTTTTAAGATGTTTCCGAAAGCCGAGACACCCATTCCCAAAGATTGTTTCGTCACACCATTTCCATCTTTTTCAAAGAACTCAACCAACCAAGACTGATCCAACCCACGCTGTTTCATAGCTTCTTGAACCGTTACAAGCCTCGCTTTAATTTCAGCTAGACGAGCCTGCTGATACTTCTCGCGCCTACTCGACATCGTTTCATATTCCTTAGAAACTCCAATCAAGATAAGCATTCGACCCGTATTTACAAATCCATTCACAATTGTTTTTGAAATGAGATCCTGATTTGTCGCGTATTTAACTAAAAAAGAATCACCATCTTTTTTGGACCAAGATTCAGCTCTCTTAGAAACCTCAGAAATAAAATGAGCTCCTAAGTCGATAAGACTTAAACCACCCCACGACTGAAGCCCCTTTTCTTCTAGAGCCTGATCCGCCTGTAAGTTCACAGAATTGTCCAAGGTAGGCGCAGAATTAGAAGTAGTAGAAGAGTTAGAAGAATAAGAGAAACGGGAATTAAAAAAAAGAGAAAAGAATCCAACGATAAAAAACGAAGTTTTGTTTTTTACGGTTTTCATTGATTAAAGATCCTTTTCCAAGACCTTTAAGTGCAATTAACGTGCCCCTGAGCCATCGAGCTCAAAGCCAAAACAAAGCGAAAAAATTGCTTATGATTTTAACAAAGACTGACAATTTACGGCTAAAGAGAGTTGCAAAGAGGACGTTTGACTTCCCAATAGCCATCAGGACTTAAAAAAGTATTTAATCGAAACGTACCGTTTCCAAGATAAACTCTTTCAAAAACAACGGTCATAACACGACCGACAAGCGAAAGTTTTAGGCTAGGCATTTCGACTCCATAAACAACCGCCTTAAGCTTTTCTTTAACCTTAGAACCAGCTTCAATCGAAGGAGGCACACATCTCATAAAAGGAATCCGAAAAGCCTGAGAGTTATCATTTTGGATATCGATAAAAGCCCACTGACTTTCTTTATATTTATTATTTTGCTCCCAAAGAGACTGCATAAATCTTTGAGTTTTTTTATTAAAAAGGTGAATTTTATTCTCGAGAAATAAGGAATGAACTAATTCCATATATTTCTTATGAAAAAGATTCCCATGCTCATCCATGAAAAATCTTTCCGTTCGAGCTTCACACCTTAACTTTTTATGAACTTCATCAAAACATGAAACGTTTGAAGCTACACCTATCGATCCATTTGGAAAAACGGGTGGATCAAACTGAATCCAATTTGATTGCACTCCGACAATTGTTCCACCATCTAAAATCGGAGCACCCGAATTTCCTCCAATCAAACGACAATCCTGGTTCATGAATAAAGGAGAGCGAGAATCACGCGAGTTTGGCAAAACGTAGGAATTTTGAAGATACCAACAATCCGTTTCACGAAGAGTCGCCTTTAAGGTCTTTTCCCAATTAGGATCGGGATCCATCGCGATCATCTTTACTGAATGTAAATCACCTGGGGCCTTAAGCCCCTTCTGATTAAATTCGTAAAAAGCTACCCCTGAAGAATCAGAAATCTTTAAAAGTGCTAAGTCATAAAAAACTTCTTTTATTTGTTCATCCGCTGGCTCTGCAACAAAGGCAACAGTTTCACAAGGAACTTTTCGACCATTGCCCAAAACCAATTGAATGTCACTCGAGCAAGAAGATCCCACCTTAAGCCTCTTAGGAATACAATGTCCTGCTGTCAGAGCAAAAGTCTCTTCCACTCCAGAGGCGTTTTTCAATTTTACAAAACTCGCCGTACAGGATTCTTTTACAAAATATTTCTTATCTGCTTGCTGACTAGTGCTTTGACCAACTGCAGCCAGTAAAGCCACACCTTGAGAGCATTTACCAGCAGAACATTCAAGGCGAGCATTTTGGATATCGAGCCTTGCTTGTTTTAATGATTTCCCTTTAACCAATGCCTCATTAACGTCGTGATCTTTAAATTCTTCTGGAACAAACATTTCACGAGACTGCTGAGTACAGCTCATTAAAACCAAGAAAGCTGCAACAGAAAAAACCTTTTGATCAAGGTGCATTCGCAGATCCCTTCACTCGACGAGTATCGACACCCATAGCATCAAGTACATCGAGAACATCTATCATCTCTTCTTTTATCTTAAGAACTTCCAAGTCGTTATTTTCACTCATCGCTTTTTCGAGTTGTTTTTCTAAATCCATATAATCTTTTTTTAATTGGTTTACCTTAGCTTCTTTAACTGGATTTTTAAGTTTGTTATTTAATAATTCCGTATCGTTTTTTAGATCCTGAATTTTATCTTGATAATTTTTCAAAACAGTCCCATTAGTCACATAACCAAAGGCTAAAGCTGCTAAGCCCGCACGAAAGATCCATGTTTGAGCACCTTCAACATAATAAGATCGTTTCTTTCTTGAGAAATAGCTCTTCATTCTCTCCTCAAGAACTTGACGCTCTAACAACACAGACTCTTTGCCTTCTATCCACAACCGTGAAGGCTCATACCAGTCATAAGGATGAGTCACTTTAACCGTCCTCAAAAGAAACTGTGTACCAGGAATAAACCCGATAGCTTCCACACCTGCGGTTGCTAAAGGAAAAAGAGTTTTGTGTTTAAAGTTTTCGTCTTTCAGTTGAGTTAATTCATTTTGCATAAAAGCAGAAGTTGAATTTTCTATGTAATGAGCGAGCTCCTGAAGCATATCACCAACACCTACATCTAATGATTTTGTTTTTTCTTTGTAAGAAACGCCATCACCAGAATCTTCTTCCCACATTTTCTTAGCTTCGTTTGGCTTTGCAGCTTCTAATTTTGCAGCAACCTGTTTTCGAGCAGCTTCATGTAACGCGAGAACAAAATCCTTCATCCAAAGAGCAGCTTCTAAATGATTTTCAAAATCAACATCGGGAATTTCTAAAACAATTTCTTTCTTTTTGAGAATTTTTTTATCGAGAACTTTAAATTCATTCTTATCAACAAAGCGAATGTATTTAATGTCAAAATCACCCATGATTTTTCCGATTGAGGCATCATGACTTCCAAAAGCTCCATCGATCACCCCAAAGAATTCCTCAACACTCATAAGAGGTGCATTAGGAATTTGAGGATCTCCTTTGTTTAACTTTGATCTCGCAACTTCTACATCCGCAGCATCTTCGCGAACTTTTCTTAACCTGTTAGAAATATTTTCAAACCAAGCTGATATTTGCTCATTTGATCGTACATGTCCTTGAACTTTTTGTTCTAAGCCCGTTGCCACACTTCCATCTCTTAGAGGAACAACTTCTCTTTCAGAAAAATATCTTTCAGAATGTCCCAAAATTTCTACTTGTTTTGGGTCTACTTGAGACAATTTTTTTGAATGAGAACTTCTATCGGCTCGTACTTGAATATGCTCACGAAGCAAAAGCTCGTAACAAGTCGCAAAAGCCTGACTCGAGATAAAAAGGAATCCGAAGATCTTCAAAGATTTTCCTTTAAAGAAATCGCACAAGAGCTTTCGCATAACTAAATTTTCTCATTCTTTTAAGTAAAAAAGTCAAGGAAATCAGAGATTTGCATGTATAGCTTCATGTGCAACTGTTCAAAAGTTAAACACCTCTTAAAAAGCTTAATCATGACTTAAGTGCCGAGTCCGACTGTGCTAAAAAAAAGCTTCTATGAGGGGCTTCCTTCTTTTATTGCTTTTAAGTCTTGAAGCTCAAGCAATACAGATTGCCTTTCTCTCACGTACACATCTCAACGGAAATATAGAGAGCCTCGAGCCCAATGGCCGCTATGTTCATGTGGCTGTAAAACACAAAGATAAATGGCTTCAAGCACACCCTTACTACGGAGTTATTCTTTCAGACAATCTCGAGGGACTTGGTAAAATTGAAGAAATTTTTGAGGCTTATCCACACTTAGAAATAAATGAGCTTTTTTTATCCGAAGTATTAGGCAAACCCTACAACTTCATCAGTCTTTGGGAAGACCCCTCAACTTATAATTGCTCCAAGTTGATTGCTAAGCTTTTAGATATAAAACCAAGACCCATGATCTTTGAGGAATCAATCTGGGGGAATCGATTTGCACAATTTAGAGGTGAACTCGGCCTTTCACCCGATGAACTATTTCACGAAATCCAATCGCTCCCGAGCTCAAAAAAACTTCTTCATCCTGACTGCATAGATCATCTTCGTAAATAAAAATTATTTTTCAAAAACTTCCACAGACATGGGAACAACCCTTAACTGGCCGCCATCAATAAACTGTATCCATAACCTAAAAAAACCCGCTTCTGGAAAAGTCATGTGAAGCATCAGCTGATTGGGAACATCGTGATCCATTGGGTGCGTATGGATCAAAGAATCTGCATCAAGCGGAGTCACCACCACATGTGCCTTGGCTCCTAAATAATTTTCGAGTGAAGGATTTGTTCCATCTTTTCTTGAGAAATTAATGTTTGGCTGAGCAACCATGTTTTTTACAAAACGAAAATTGGTCATTTTAACAACAGACACCCCATGCTCCCCCTCTCGAATATCTTTCAGCACAGGAGGAACAACGTTCGCTTCGGTTCCTCCAGAGACTGTAATGGAATAATTCGAAACAAAATCTAACAAGTCGTCACTTAGTTGCCCTTGAGTCCAAATTATATAATCTCCATTTTTGCTCAAACTGGCTTCTGTTACCCATTTGTTATCTTTGAACTCGGGATGCAAATGCTGAAACTCACCTAAGCCTTTATCAAAAATAAAAAGATGCAAAAGTTTTTCATGAACAACGTTTAATGATTTATCTGTGATTTCTTTTTTTTCAATCTTATCGTGAAGCTGAAAATAAAAAGCTGTTTTGCCAACTTCAAAGTGATTCGAAGAAAGAAGCTGTATATCAATCCGTCCATTCACATCTTCTTCATGAGCCCAAAGTCCAGCACCCATAAAAAAAATCGCAAAAAAAACAACAACAGAAATTTTTCTAAACATTTCGAACCCCTCTTCCTACCTTTAAAACCAAGCATGAAGGACAACGAGCAGAGCATCATTGTTTTTTCTAAGATCTGGATTTTCTATGCGGCCTTCCAGGGCCTTTTCAACTCTGAATTCCAAATCCGAATTTGAATAAAAGCCCCACTTAAAGCCAAGTCCATGTTTTTGAAAACGATCCGCTCTATACTTAACGTCCAACACGGCTTGATCGTATTGGTAAAAAAGTTTCCACTCTTTTGTAAAAGCATACTCGAGGTTTGCGAAAAGCGCGGCACTCGTTGCTCCCTTTAAATTATCCGTAAAACTTTTATCTCCCACAAAAATATCCATATCACGAACAAGATTATTCCTCTTTTGCCCCAACACAATTTCTGCTGAATGAGTGAACGCATTTTTATGGAGCTTGTAATAAAGACTTGCAGCCATCGATCCGTTATCTACATCTTTTTTTCCAAGAACAGTAAAAGTATAAAAAGCACTCGCTCCCAAAATGCCCGACACAAAACTTTCAAAATCCCATTTTATATCTAAAGCAGGCGCAAGCATTTGCTGATTATACTGAAAAGCTTCTCCTGTAGATCGTCCCTGTACCAATGAAGTTGTGACTTTAAAAGCGCCCCATTCTTTTGTGGCCTCCACGCCTGTTTCGAAATCCTTTGAAGAAAGACTAAAAAATCTTTTTGTGTAAACTCTGTGATCAATAATCCTCAAAGCAAAAGTGAGTGGAAAGCGACCCACCTTTAAACTTTCAAAAAATCCACCTTGATAATCTAAATACAACTCCTGAGTTCCCTGACCCAAAAAGCCCAAATTATATCGAAAGACAGTCACAAGGCCCTGAGCGAGTTGCCAATCCAATCCCACATTTGCCTGCATGATGGAGAAACCTTGCTTTCCAGCAGAATCAGGACTTTCTTTAAGCAAATAAAACATTCTCGTTTCAAAATTTGGAGTTAAATTATTCCAGACTTCAGATAACGCTGATGAGGGAAGAGCGGAAGTTGGCGGATTTGCTTTCGTCTCTAAATGAGGACTCTCAAAGTTGAGCCCACCAGATGCGGCCTCTTGAGCGAAAAGAATTTCTGTAAATAAAATTAAAACAAAAATAAAATTTAAAAACTTCACGGCACGGCTCCCTCTCGAATCCATTGTTCAACAACAGATATTTCAGATTGCGTGAGTCGAGTAATACCCGAATCAGGAGGAGGCATTTGCTTGGAATCAGTTCTTTTTAATGCCGCGACAAGCCCACTTTCTTCGGGCTTTCCCACTACCACAAGCTCGCGTGAGGAACGCAAGATAAGGCTCAAATTATCAAGTGGAACATCCTCGGCTTCTTCACCTTTGACATGGCACTTGAGACATTTATTTTGAAAAATATTGGCTTTGATCGAGGAGAAACTCGCAACGACTTGGCTTCCTACAACGACAGAACCATTACCCAAAGGATAATTCGCGTGCTGACCTCCACAAGAAAAAAGAATAAAAATTAAAAAAAGAAAAAAATAAAACTTCAACTATACCCCCACTGAGTGGGGGTATAGCGAATTTAACTAAAAACGGTCAAATAGAGCTTCGAAAAAAAGTCTTAAAATTGCTCTTCTTCTGTTGAACCACTCAAAGCTGTTGTCGATGATTGGCCAGATGCAATCACTTGAGCCACTTCATCGAAATACCCTGTGCCTACAAAACGCTGGTGAGTAGTCGCTTTATAGTCCGAACTCTTTTCAGCCTTAAATTCTTGCTCCTGGAAGTTTGCGTAAGCAGTCATACCCACTTCGCGATACTGACTTGCAAGCGTGTACATCCCGTAGTTAATCGAGTGAAAGCCCGCAAGAGTGACAAACTGATACTTGTAACCCATAGCTGCAAGTTCTTTTTGGAATTTAGCAATTGTGGGCTCATCTAATTTTTTCTTCCAGTTAAATGAAGGAGAAAGATTATACGCAAGCAACTTACCAGGGTGTTTTGCATGAACAGCTTCTGCAAATTTCTTCGCTTCT
>JBAXJW010000043.1:0-9649 GCA_037137635.1 bacterium
GTTAAAAGCAACGCCAACTTTGCTTTGGCTGCTTCTTTGGAAGAATTCTTAAGGGCACGCATTCTCAAGCCCTGAACCCACAAATTACCTCTTGAATTTTCAAGTGCAGCTTTAAAGTTTTCTTCTGCATCCGCCCAGCGATCTTCTTCAGCGGCAATTAATCCCAACATTGCGCGAGACACCCAACAACTCTGTCCCTTACATAAACGCAAAGCTGTCGAAGCAAAATCCTTTGCCTCCTTATAATCACGTGTTGCAAAGTAAGTCAGTGAGCGATTGATTAAAGTCGTCGAATCCGTTGGAACGATCTCCAACAATTTATCCAAAATTTTTCGAGCCTCTTCTGTTTGTTGTTTCGAAAGAGCTAAAGCAGCCAACATATTAGAAGCCAAGACACGAGCTTCAAGCGAAGAGGATCCTGGCCCTGCTAAAACCCTTAAAAGTTTCATGTCTGGCTCTGAAACAACTTTTGCTCCTTTTTCATAAGCTTCTAAAATCGGATCAAGCTTCATCAAAAGAGGAGAGCGATTTTCTTTTAAAATTTCAAAATCTTTGGCCTTGAGATACTCAGGCCATTCTTCGTTTTGCATGTTTTGAGTTCCAGCATAAGGCTGCGGAGTATACCTTTGAGCAACCTTTTGAGTTTCTTGTGAAGTCGGTCCAAAGTTTAAATAAACAAGAACACCTACAAGAGCAAGCCCTACAAAAAACCATAAATAAACTCCGGCATTTAGAAAAGAAGGAGTTTTTCTCGCTTGAGAAGCCTGACTTTTCTGAACTTGTGGAACTGGACGAACGATGGTTTCAGTCGCTTCGCCTCTCTTTACAGCCTCAGCATTCATAGCTGGTTTTGCATCAACCTTCGCATGAGGAGAAACCTGAAGAGGAGATTGAACAAGATCTTCCTTGTTTACTGCTTCAGCTGATGTAGGAGTCGTTGCCGTTTGAGTTTCAGTTACAGATCCCGTTAAGGAATGCGTAACAGTAAAGTCATCAGAAGCTAGCTGATCAAAGGAAACTTCAGAAATAACATCACTCACAACCTTCCATGTTCCTTGTGGAAGCAAAAGCTCATCACGCTTGGTGAGAAGCTTTTCTTCGCATAAAGAAACAATCTGGCTTTTTGAAAAAGGACCTAAAACAAGTCCTCCTTTAAATTCAGATTCAAGATTGGTTTTAACCTTTGTTTTACTAACAATTTTATCGAGTCTTGCGCCTGTTTTTAATTTGAGTAAAAACTTACCTTGATCAATTTCTGCTGGGACCTTCTCTCCCAAGATCTGCTCAATAGGAAGTAAAGACCGACCCGATTGCGTGTGCGCATCCGTTTTTGTGAACTCTTTTTTTTCGCTCACGGTCTCGTCTTTTTTCTTAGTCATGCTTTTTCTCTAACGCCCCGACAGTAAAAAGAAAAAGTTTTTTAAATCACTATCATCAAAAGACAATCCTATTCCGCCAAAAAATGACTTTGAACGATTTGAAGTCACTTTAGCAGCAAGATCGTCATAACCTGCTTGCACAAAAATAGAATCTAGGAAGAGAAATCTTGCGAAGACTCTCACTCGAGCATTTTCATTGTCTCTTCCAAAATCAAACGCTTCAGCCGTTAAAAAAAGATGATCACGCCAAAGCTCTTGGTCAAAGCCCACACCACCCGTGCTCTCAAACAAACCAACTCTTAAACTTGTACTATAAATTTTACGAATAAACTGAAGGTTAAACTTAAAAGCGGTCTTATCGTAACTTTCTTCAATTGTGACAACAGGAGCTCCCCCATTAACACTTATACTCTTTTCAGTTTTTGTAAGACGACCGCCCGGATCTTGAACCAATCCAAATTTATAACCGTAAGAACTACGAGGCATCATCTTCAAATCAAAGTAGGACTTTGATTTATGAGTACCCGTTAAATAGTTTGTACTCATATCAACTGTGATCTGCGTACGTTTTGCTCGATCTAAATACTCATTGATTGAATTAAGAGCACGAACCAACTGATCTGCAGTTTGGGGATCATTGACGAGCTTGCCAATCGTTCCTTCCCCTTTGTTTATTTTATCAGAAACGTCTCTAATGTTTTGAACCGCATCATGAAGCCCATGGATCGCTCCTTTTAAATCGGTTCTTGTACTTTTCTCTCCAATATCTCGAAGAATTAAATCTAAATTATCTGCTGACCGCCTGATCGCTTTGACCGCATCGCTGATATCGCCCTTGTTATCATGAATAATTTCTTTGAGATCTTTCGCAAGGACTTTCACATCTTGGCTGATATCACCAAGCTTTCTCATAACATCATCTGCAGATGCCGTTCCCTGTCTTGAGGGAATTGTGTCGCCTGACTGATACAATTCATCAGCAACGGCCATAGGCAAAAGAAGATTTAAAAAGTTAAAGGAACTTGTAGAACCTTCTGATTTTGGTACAAGCTTTAATCCATTTTTCTCAAGCTTTTGTCGTTCATCATCGTTTTCTGGAATCACGATTTCTAAAAAGCGATCTCCTAAAATTCCCTGTGAACGAGGAAGAACATAAGATCCTTTTTCAATCTTATGCCCACGATCAAGAATAACTTGAACTTTTGCTTTTCCCTCAACAAGGTCGATGTTTTTAACAACTCCCACGTTGATTCCTGAAATTTTTACCTTTGAGCTTTTAAAAATCCCCGTAGCATCACTCAAAAAAACTGTATATTCCGTTCCCGGACGAAAAACAGGTGAGTCAGTGATTTTTAGGGAAAAAAGACCCACGACAAAGATGCCTAACAATACAAAAAGACCTGATAATAATTCACGGTCATACCCGTGCGTTTGTGGCCTCACTGACGTGTTCCCTCAAAGCTTTTTCGGCTAACTCCTGCAGAGCTTAAGAATTGTTGAACAATATCGTGACGAGAATTCATTAAATCTTCGGGAGTTCCAAATTCAATAATCTTTCCCTGCCAAAGAAATGCCAAATAGTCTGAAATACGTAAAGCTGCGTGAACATCATGTGAAATCATAAAGACTGTACTCTTAAATCGTTTTGAGGTTTCGACGATTAAATCGTCAATTTTATAGGTCGTCACAGGGTCCAAACCCGTTGTAGGCTCATCACAGAGAAGGATCTCCGGATCAAGCGCCAAAGCACGAGCAAGCCCCACTCTTTTCTTCATTCCGCCTGAAAGTTCATCGGGCATCTTGAAAAATTCATTTCGAGAAAGCTCCACAAGTGTCAATAAATCTTCAACCTTTCGCTCGATCATCTCTTCCGTCAAATAACCTTGATGCTCACGCAAAGGAAAAGCCACATTGTCGTAAACATTCAAGCTATCAAAAAGAGCAACCTCCTGAAAAAGCATTCCAAAACTTTGACGGACTTCACGGAGAGCCTCACCTTTTAGACTCACCACATCGTGCCCTTTAACAAGAACATGCCCCTTATCAGGCCTCATTAAACCCAATATATGTCTCAATAAAACGGATTTTCCAGTACCAGAGAACCCAAGCATGGTCACAATCTTTCCCGTGGGGATTTCTAGATTAAGACCACTTAGAATCTTTCGCTCACCAAAACTTTTCCAAACATCCTTGATGCTAATGATCACTTCTTCTTTCATGACAAACGTCTTCCTGTAGGAATCAAAACTGTTAAAAAATAATCAAGGACAAGAATCGTCACGATACTGAGAACAACGGATTCATTCGTCGCACGACCCACACCTTCCGCGCCATTTTTTGCACGATAGCCTTTGTAGCAACTAATTGCAGAAATCAAAAAACCAAAACAAGTTGCTTTGATCATTCCATGATACAAATCCATAGGATCTAAATATTCCTTGAGTTTTTGAATATAAATTCCCGCATCCACATTACAAACGCCCACACCCACGATGTAGCCGCCCACGTTACCGATCAAACAAAAAACGGCACACAAAAGAGGAACACTGATAATCGCAGCAATTAATTTAGGAGTCACAAGATACTGCAACGGAGAAATAGCCATCAGTTCAAGCGCATCAATCTGCGAAGTGACACGCATAATTCCGATATTGGCAGCCATGGCAGCCCCTACTCTTCCAGCGACGACAATCGAAGTCATCACAGGAGCCAACTCCCTGAGCAAAGCCAAACTCGTACTCACACTCACAAGCGATTGAGTGCCCACAATCGAAAACGCAAGCCACGACTGATAAGCAAAAACAGCTCCCGTAAACAGCGAAGTTAGACAAATAATAAAAAGACTTTGATTTCCAATGAACTCAATCTCATCCACTAAAACATTCATTCGAAAAGGAGGAAGGAAAAAAGCAGCGAGCGCATCCTTTGTGAAAATTCCAAAAGCTCCCAACTCTTTTATCCAAGCAAAACGACGAACTACAAAATTCTTCATACAATCACCCTCTCCACTCTTGCACTCAAACTTGTTAAAACTTCGTAGGGAATTGTTTTTTGCGCTTCTGCAATTTTTTCAAGCGACTGTTTTTCCCCTACCCATTCAAACTCTGACCCCAATGAAAGATTCCCTTTTATGTTTGCACAATCCACAGCACACATATCCATAGAAACTGTTCCCAAAAAAGGAACTCTTTTTCCCTCATAGTAAAAAGAAAGCCCCAACTTCCAAGAATCACGCCTCAATCCATCAGCGTAACCGATGTTGAGAATTCCAACTCTGGTTTTTTGAGAAGCAACAAAACGTCTTCCGTATCCCACGCCTTCGCCCTTTTGAATCCACATCAATTGACGTAAAGGCGCTCGAACTTGAACAACATGAGAAATTCTTACAAGTTTTTCAGGGTCCTGCACTCCCCACAAATGAATTCCAGGACGAAAAGCATTCAATCCTTTTATTTTTTTTCCAACTCTATTCAAAACACCTGGAGAATTTGAAAGATGAATCCAAGGGATTTCCTCATTCCACAAGCTTTTTACAAAAGAAACACCCTGTTCAAAAAGCTCTTCCTGATCAGATGTAAAACGAGAACGGCGATCTTCTCCCATCGCAAGATGCGAAAGAATTCCCTGCATTTTATGTCCGCGTTTTTTTACTTTGAGAAGTAACTTCTCAAACTTTGCCTGCAAATCAGAAGAAGTAAGTATGTCTCCAATTCTGATACCTAAACGATTCATTCCCGTATTTAACTTGAGATGAAAAGCCCTCTGTTGCTGAAGATCTGCTAAAATTTCTAAGTCCTCAAAAGAAGTCACGCATATTTCAACTTTATCTCCGGGGAGATGCTGAATCTGCTGAGGCCATTCACTCAACAGCAAAAGCTTTCTCTTGGTCGAAAAAGCAAGAGCCTGTTGAATCTCATAAACACGAGCCAAACAAAAGTACGGCACTTGATCTAGAGAAAAAGAGTCTTCAAAACAACTCGCCACTTCCTTGAATCCAAGACCATACGCATTGGCCTTCAAAACCGGAAAAGCACTCCAATCTCCCGTGTGTTCGATGAGTGCGCGCAAGTTTTTTTCTAATGCCGATCGTGAAATTAAAATACGAGCCTGCGGCATGGCTTCAGTCTATGTCTCAAGAGGGTCTTTTTATAGAAGGTGTAAATTTTTTTTCTAAAATTCAAGCTTGCAAGTTGAAACAAAAAAAGCTGAGAGCTTTCGCCCTCAGCTTTTTTAATCGATCAAATTTTATCGAGTTCTTATGCTTTACGTGCAGCGTAGTGCTCGGCAACAAGACCTGATTCAAAAGGAAACGGAATGTGGCTCTTGTTAGGAACTTCTTTCAAGAGACCAATCACTTCTTCACCACTTTGCTCAGTTCCAAGATAATCAGCAAGAGTTAAACGCTGAGCCTTTTGAGCTTGCATAAAATTCACGCTCTTATAAGCATCCGCGATCAATTTAACTTTATCGCCTGCTTTTAAAACAGCTGAACCAACAGTTACTTTTTTACCGTTCACACGAACGTGTCCGTGGCTAATCATCTGACGAGCCGCTTTTACGCTTGGAGCGAAAGCTAAACGGAAAACAACGTTATCAAGGCGTCTTTCCAAACGGCCTACGAGTGTATCCACCCAGTCAGTTGCTTTTCCTTTTTTAGAGTCGCGCACGAAACGACGAAGCTGTTCTTCGCGAAGCCCGTAATGGAAAATTAATTTTTGTTTTTCTTCCAAACGGAGTGCGTACTCAGAGAGTTTTCTTTTTTGATTCCCGTGTTGTCCGGGAGGATAAGGACGACGATCTAAGGCACCCGATTTACCGAGTCCAGGAAGTTCGACTCCCAAACGACGTTGACGTTTAAAACGGGGACTACGACTTACAACATTTTTAGCCATTAATTTAGTATTCTCTTTCTATTCCTTGGATTCACATTTATTCCAGACCTTGCCCCCTAAGTCAAAGCAGAGATAGAGGATAATTCACGAGTCTCACTATAAAAAACACGAAAACAAAGGGAAAGAGGCTCGAAGAAATACAAAACCCATGAAAATCAACAACTTAGAAGCCATGGTAGCCTGAGCGTGAATAATGAGCACAAATTTTTCCACGTAAATTCACACCTAAAAAACAACTATTTTTAGAGAGACTTTTAAGATCATTCACTTCAAACTTTGATTCTTCGGAAGAATCAATAAAGACTGCTCTAAAAGCGCGCCCCACTCGAAGGATTCCAAACTCACTATCCAAACCTAGAAAAGCTGCAGGACGAGTTGAAAAAATTTCTTCTAAGCGCTCAGCTTTTAGCCAACCCTCTTCGATTCCCGTAAGCAAAACACGCAAAGAAGATTCTAAGCCAACTGTTCCAAAAGCAGCTTTTCCAAAATCACTTCCCTTTGCTTTTTCCTCATGAGGAGCGTGATCAGTTGCTACAAAATCCAGCAATCCTTCATTCAAAGCAGAGCGAAGAGCTTCACGATCTTCATCCTGATGCAAAGGTGGATTCATTTTAAAAGAAGTATTTTTGGAGTCGATATCATCGGCACAAAAAAACAAATGATGAGGACTCACTTCTGCAGTGACATTCAATCCCCTGTCTTTTGCTCGACGAATAAAATTCAAACTCTCTCGAGTGGTGACATGTAAAACGTGGTAGCGAGCACCGGAAATTTCTCTGAGTAATTTTAAATCTCGCTCTACAAAACTCCACTCTTGCCTGCGATCATATGCCTTCAATCCTAAACGACGAGAGAAAACGCAATCCGCAAGAACTCCTCCATGCCCCGACCACTCTGCATGCTGCAAAACCGGCAGGTCTGTTTCCGCACTTGCCCGAAGAGCTGCGCGCATAAATTCATCTGGCTCAATTCCCTTGCCATCATCCGTAAAAGCTCTCGCACCCGCATCGGCCATTGCAAAAAAATCAACTAATTCCTTGCCTTCAAGGCCCTTGCTTACACAAGAAGAATAATAAGCAGCGATGCCAGTTTTTTGAGAAGCAGTGAACGTTTGAGCATAAGCTTCTTCTAAAATTTCGGGATGATCTAAAGTCGGTTTTGTATTGGGCATCGAAAGAACAGCGCCATACCCACCATAAAGAGCTGCTGTTAATCCAGTCTCAGGAGTTTCTTTTTCACTCTGACCGGGAGTCCGTAAGTGTACTTGCACATCCACTCCAGAAGCCAAAACACTTTGCCCTGAACATGTATAAACCTTTGCACCTTCAGGGTGTTTTTCTGCTTTCACAGGAAGTTTTTTGATAAGAATTCCGTCTTCAACCCAGAGGTCATACGGAATTTGTTCGTTCCAAAACTTAATGTCTGAAAATATTTCCAACATAAAAGAGACCTTCCTATTTAAAATCAATTCTCAACGATTTGGGCCAAGCCTCAAACACTACTCGATCACAACTTTCAGGATTGAGCTTAAGAATATCTTGATCTGCTGCCAACACAAAACTCCACACTTTATCTCGTCTTAACTCTTGAGAGGAAACCATCGTGACAAGAGTTAACCGATAGGAGGGATATTTAGAAAAAATTTCTTTTTGTAAAAGATAGGCGTGTCTAGAATCACATAACTCAAAATCCACAACCTCAAAATTAGGAGCAAGTTGATAGGCTCGAAACTTAGCCTCTAAACCATTCTTATGTTCGCGAATATAAAAGTGACTTAATTCTTGAGCTTTTAAACTCACTGCAGACCATGCACCACTCGGCCAAAAAAAAGACTTTTCTGATGGCGAAAGAGAAATATCCCATTCGGGCTTTTTCGATTCGACATAGGAAACAATGTCTTTGTTATTAAAAATAAAATGGGAACGCTTATAGGGATCTAAACGCAAATGCTCATCACGCGAAGTGCCCAAAGGAGAATTCTCTTTTAAAGAATCCTCACCTAATACAATTCCCTCAGGTATATTCTGCCAATCCTCTAAATCTTTTTTAGGAGGCAAATAGACAAGCACAAACAGTAGAGGAAAAAGCTTTTCCCAATATTTAAGCCTGAATTTATTCAATTCTTAAATTGAGAGTTATTGACCGTAAGGAACAACAATGTCTCGAGCCATAACTGTTTTGCGGCCTTGAGACTTAGCGGCTTCAATAGCCTTATCAAGAACCTTCTCAACAGCTTGAGAAAGAGCATCGATTGTTTCAGATGCGGTATTACACTCACCTTTATCTTTGATGTATGAACGTACTTTGCTCGCAACGACTAATACTTCTGCCATAGTGGGCACAGTATAATCCTGTTTAAGTGGCTCATGGCAAGAGTTTGGAACGGCGCGGAACGTATTAAAATCTCTCATTTAAGTATTTTTTACTCTTTTAAGAAGCACTAGCTTATGGCAACGAAGCTTTTTTATGATTCAAAAAAAATTACCCTTCCAAGCGCACAATCTCTCTACATTTTTTATCCTATTTCTTCTCGTAAGCTGCCAAAGCAAACCCAAAGAACCTGTTCTTGAATTTAGAGATTTAACAAGTCGCTTTGAAAGCCTCGACAAAGAAACTCAAAAACAAGCTCTCGAAAATAACTGGGCTTTTTTTTCAAACACATTTCGATTTGAAGATTTTGAAAAAAAATTGCTCGAAGAATTTCCCTCACTTAATACTTTCCCACCACAACCCGTTCTGAGTGGAAAAACTTTTTTAGATTTTTCGTTCACCAATAAAAAAGACGCCAATCCTGCTCTTCTCCTATTGGCGATTGACCTTGAAATGGAACTCCTTGCTCGTTTTCACTCAAACGACGGAGTCAACAGTCCTCGATGTCTTGAATCGTTTTGGTCAGAGTGGGGATTCCCCGTTCCTCCTGTAAGCAGAGGAACGTTTACAAATATCGACCTAGCCGAAAACCTTCAGGAAAAAAAAGTGTCAAATATGACTGAAAGCTCTTCCTCAACACCCGCTAAGCCCCTCAACGAAAATGAAGAAAGAATGGCCTCTTACCTCAAACTCAGTCTTGGACTAGATAAAAAGACAGATGTAACGTCGCTCTCAAGTGAAGGTTTAAAACACGGAAAGTTTAAACTCAAAACAGGTGAGGTTTACGAAATATTCTCATCTCCCATCAACTGCAAAGCTCTTGTTGCGAAAGAATCTATTGTACCTCTTGTTGGAAAACTTACATGCCTTCAAAAACAATCCAGCACATGGGTGAGCTTTCCAACTCAAGAAAACACTCTTTTAGAGGATCAATGGGCATTAGGAAGTCAAAAAAGATGTCAAAGATGGATCAGACCTCTTTCAGACACCTTACATAAAGGACATAAC
>JBAXJW010000044.1:0-9387 GCA_037137635.1 bacterium
CTTTTTAGTGAGCGAATGATTTTACGGTTACAAAAACAATAGCTGCGGCTATGTAAGCTATAAAAGTCATTCCAATGAAAACAAAAACAGGAATTTTAGAAGATCCAGTTTCTTTTTTCATGACTGCAAGAGTAGATACACATTGCATCGCAAGTGAGTAAAAGACAGCGAGAGCTAAGGCGCTCGCTAAAGTGACTCCACTTGATTGCAATCTGTTGGCAAGGCTTGATGTGTCTCCTTTGACAGACTCGATTCCGTACAGAGTTCCAAGGGTGCCTACAAAAACTTCACGTGCGAGGAAAGATGTCAAAACAGCAACGCCGATTTTCCAATCCATTCCCATCGGTCTAAATATGGGCTCAATCCATTTTCCGAGCATGCCAAGCCAAGAGGTGTCCAAGTGGCCTGCATGATCGGGGAAGTATCCTAAAAACCAAATCACAACAGTCACACTAAAAATCATAAAGCCTGCATTTTTAATGAATCCAAAACTTCGATTAAGAGCATGTAAAACAATGGGCCGCCAGTTAGGCATTCGGTAAGGGGGAAGTTCAATGACAAAGGGAGCATCTCCAAGTTGAGCTGTTTTTTTTGAGAGAGTTTTATCAAGTATTGCAGAAACAATTAATCCCATTGTGATTCCAATGGCAAAGAGCATGAAAAATGCAAGTCCCTGTAATCCAATGAGTCCCCCAAAAACGCTCGTTGCGGGAACAAATCCTCCCACAAGCATTGCATACACGGGAAGTCGTGCGGAGCATGACATGAAGGGTGTGGCGATAATTGTGAGCAATCTCTTTCGAGGGGATTCAATTGTTCGCGCAGACATAATTGCAGGAATTGCACATGCATGGCCCGAAAGCATGGTTACAAAACTTCTTCCCGAAAGCCCAAAGAGGCTTAAGGGTTTGTGCAAGATCACCGCAGCACGCGCAAGATATCCGGAGTCTTCCAAGAGTCCAATCACTATAAAAAGTATAAAGATTTGTGGAGCAAAAACTAAAAAAGATCCAAGGCCCGCAAAGAGAGCATCTTTAATAAAATCAGATAGGATTTCGTGAGAAACCTGAGTGGCGGCCCACTGGCCACTGATATCGAGAAACCCTTTGATTCCTTCCATGAGGGGAGAGGCCCATGTGAAGATCGATTGAAAAAGAAAAAGCATGAGAGCAGCAAAGACAAGAGGGCCGGCCCATGAAGAAAGAAAAAAATCATCTAAGCGATGTTGGCTTTTTAAAAGGATATCGTTTTGAGGTCCGAACTTTTTTGAAAGCTCATGAGCGCGAGATTTGAGCTTGATGATTTCTTCTTTTGTATTGAAAGTGCTGAGTTCAATTTCATTTGTTGAGTGCGATTCAGATTGTTTTCTCTTGGGAAGAGAAAGGTATAAGTTTTTTAATTCTTTGAGGCCTTTTCTTTTCTTGGCAGAAATTCCAACAACAGGGCAGCCGATTTCTTTGCTCAACCCTTCAAGATCCATTTTGATTTCTTTTGTGATGATTTCATCGATCACGTTAACTGCAGCGATGATAGGGCAGTGACATTTTTGAGATACTTCGATTAGTTGCAGCAACAAATAAAGACTGCGCTCTAGTCTTGTGGCATCCAGCACACAAATGATGGCGCGAGTTTTGGGATCAACAATTGCTTCTTTGAATCCATCGATTGCAACTTTTTCGTCAATTGTGAGAGCCTTGAGCGAGTATGTTCCTGGAAAGTCTTTGACGATTAATCCATCGGCTTCGGCACTTAAAATTTCAACCGTCACTCCAGGGAAGTTTGCAACCTTTTGGTTGAGTCCCGTGAGCCTATTGAAAAGCAATGTTTTGCCAGAGTTGGGGTTTCCAAGAATCAGAACGGTTTCCACAAAATTCCCTTTTCCTACTTCGCTGTTTTTTCAGGGTCAGAGCTGAGTAATTTAATTCCTTGAGCAATTTCGGTTTCCATTGAGTAAACCGAACCACAAATTTCAAAAATACGAGGCGCACCCAAAGGAGGAGTCTTGAGACATTTAACAAATTCACCTTCTCGAAAACCAAGTTCTCTTAGGCGGATGGTGTAATCATGAGAAAGGTGAGTGCTAAACGAGTTAATCTGACCTTCCTCATTTACTTTTAGATCCAAGAGAGAGCGAGTTTTTTTGGAGGAGCTCATGGGTGTGCTTTATGATTAATACAGCAGTGAGAAGGGTCAAATGAAAAAACTCAAAATTGACAAGAGTTTTCATTTTTCTTGTCTTCAAATAGAATCTGTATCATAGATATTGAATGTCTCGAAAAACTGTCAAGAAAGCTTCTGCTCGCCTTCTTGATCAAAGAGTTCATGGTGCTGAGCCCCCACTTTTGCTTTGTGGCCGGGAATCGGTGAGCGAGTTAACGTGCGGGGATACAAATGATATTGTTCTTCAAAAAAATCGCGAACGCTTAGAGCGGTACACGGCCGAGAACAAACTCAATGCCTCCGAAACTCGAGATAAAATTTTGGAAATTGTTTTCAAGCAAAAAAAACATTTCTCCATTCAAGGGATGGTCGTTACGGTTCGCGAAGAGTTTCCTGAAATTGGTTTTGCAACAATCTATAGAAGTGTGGCGCTTTTTTTAGAAGCCGAAATTCTCACGGAAGCTTTTACAAATTCTAAAGGAATTACTTTTTATGAAATGAATCGTGAAGTAGAGCACGATCATGTTCAGTGTTTGGATTGTCATAAAATATTTGAATATCGATTACCGAAGGTTGATCTTCAGGTGCGAAGAACAGTCGCAAATTTGTCGTTTCGCGCTCCAGTGACTCGTAATGTGGTTTATGCGCATTGCGATTTGATCAAAAACAAATAATTTACACTCAAGTGACAACTTACAGGCATCTTATTTGGTGACAAGTTTTATAAAATAAAAGAGTGAGTGAAGATCAGGATTTTTTTTTAAAACTTTGTCAGAAATATTCAACTCCCCTAAGTGTGCAAAAGTTTTTGCAGTCTATTCCCTATAATAGTGAAGAGGATGGGGAAACGGTTCGCTCTGCTTACGCGGCTTTGGAAGCAAATAAAGTTCATTGCTTAGAAGCAAGTTTTTTAGCGGCCGCAATATTAGAGCATGCTCATTATCCTCCGATGGTTATGAGTTTAGAAAGTCAGGATGGCTTGGACCATGTTTTGTTTTTATATAAAGAAAAAATGCTCTGGGGAGCAGTGGCTCGGTCGCGTGATGCGGGTTTAGAGGGGCGAAAGCCGATTTTTAAATCTCTCAAAGCCTTGGCCGCCTCTTATATAGATCCTTATGTCGACGGTACGGGGCGTGTGACGGCATATGGTGTTGCGAGTTTTGATGATGTGCAAGCGGATTGGAAATTTTCAAAAAGAAATCTTTGGAGTGTTGAAAATTACCTCATCGAGTTGCCGCATAAAAAAATAAATTGTTCTGAAAGTCGTTATCAAAAACTTTTGAAGCGTTTTGAGCTTGGACTCGCTCCTTTGCGTCGCCCACATTGGCTTTAAAAAGCCAATCATTTCCAAAGTTGATTTAAAAGCTATTTGGCTTTTCAAGAAATGACAAAAAACGGCAAGGGGCTGTGAAGCTCTTAGACAGTAAAAACCTTAAAAATCATACACATAAGCGCTTTTTTCTCAGGGATAATGAAAGGTATGAAAAAGATATTAACGAATAAAACCCTTTCCCTTTTAACCCTTTTTACGTGCTTTTTTGTAATGCCTAAAGCGCATTCTAAAGTTGCTCCATCGCGTAGCCACACGGTGCCCGATGCGGTTCGTGATTCAGATGAGAGCGATTTAACGTCTGCGGATTCTGTGGAAAGTGAAGCTCCTGCCGCACGCAAGGAAATTCTTCGCGATGATTCTCATACGGTTCTCGATCTTTATGCGGGTATGGGTGAGAACTCTCTCAATGAAGCTTCTGCTTTAACTCTTGAAGAGCTTAAGAAAGATGTTCGCGATTTGAAGATCAATATAGACGATGCAAAAGGTGAAGTGACTCTTTTGGGAGAGATTCCTTTGAGTTGTAGGTATAATTTTAGCGTCGAAGCTGTGAGACCTTTTTCTGAAACAAATGTTTATGTGGGATTTAGAGTTTCTGATCGCACAGGTTTGGGCCGTGCGTGTTTGGCAAGATTTCGAGGCAAAACGTGTGATGCAATCGGCGGATGCGTAGCTTTCGAAAATTTAATTGAGGAAGATTCACAACTTTTCCAAACTCGATTTCGCTTATCTCCTAGTGAATTAAAGCGTCACGTTGTGACTGTTCAGACAAGGACTCCCGTAAAATCAAGAAATCTTTTAGCTTGGGCAGATTATGGTCAAGTGAATACTGTTCGATTTAAGTCGAAGCCATCAGATGACGAAAGAAATTCAAGCTCGTCTCGCTTAGCTTCATTTAAGGGCCATTTTACAAAAGATGAAGATCATAATGATTACGCGAATACCTTCCTTGGAAATAGAAATAGAAAGTCTTCACGCAATTGTTCTGAGAATGTTGTCGAGCAATTCGTTGTTGTTCAGCAACCGACAGCTCCTATGATGATGCCGCAACAAATGATGCAACAACCAATGATGGCACAACGTCCTCCGTTGTTCATGCCGCAAATGATGCCGCAGCCACAAATGATTCGTCCCTTCCCGCAAATGCTTCCACAAGCTCCTATGGGTTTCAGGCCTCCAATGCCACAAGTAATGCCTCCCATGATGCCACCTATGATGGCGCAACGCCCTCCAATGGTAATGCCGCCCTTCATGAATGGTGGATGTGCAGGTGGTTGTATCGGTGGATTTCGTCCGGGCGGAATTCCTTCAAATCCTTATCAAACGTTACCAGCTCTTCGTTACCCGCAATTGAATTATCCTAAAAACAATTTGCAAGTATCGTTCAACGCTAACTTCGGAGTTTGATTTTATAAGTTCCGCGATGATACGCGAGTGTGATCTTGGTTAGCCAGTAGGCTGCAAGAACAGACTCGCGTATGATGCGGACAGTGCTTTTTTCGCTTTTAAGTTTTAAGTCAACAGGAACTTCAGTTTGTTTAAAGGCTGAATCTTGAGTCGTTAAAAAAAATTCAATATCAAAAAAAAATCCCGGACAAGTTTGGTGACTAAATGTTTCGAAGGCAAAGCTTCGTGACATCGCTTTAATCCCTGCTTGTGTATCTGTTGTTTGAATGGGCATGAGCAATCGAACGAAGCGATTAAAGAGAAGTCCGAGTTGATGTCTTTTGTGAGCAAGATTGAGTAATTCAGCGGGTATGTCGAAGCTACTTGAGGGGAGTCTTCTGTTCCCAGAAACAAGATCAAAGCCTTGGTTTAACTTTACAGAAGCCTGTTCAAAAAACTTAAGGTCGTAGGGAAGGTCTGAGTCTGTAAAAAAAATCCACTGTCCTTTTGATGCCGTAAAGCCTGTGCGAAGAGCCGCGCCTTTGCCTTTGGGGCTTGTGTGAATCACAACTTTTACATGAGAGAATTTTTTTTGAATCTCAAAAGCCTTTTCGATCGTGAGATCTTTCTTTGGATTTAAATGAGTGGGGTCTTTGATGTTTGGAATCAGAATAATTTCAAATGAGTCTTGGAAGTTTTTTTTGAGGAATTGATAACAAGTGGATACGGTTTCTTCCAAGAAATCAGTGGCCTTTTGGGCTGGGATAAGAAGCGAAACTTGAATATTGGGGTCGCCTTTTTTTTGGTTTTGATCGGAAACAAGAGGAGGCAAAGATCTAAATTCTTTGCGAAAAGACATGAAATGTTTTTACATGCTATACACATTTTGTGAAAGAAGATTTTGCAGATTTGAAAAAGAAAATTGAGTCTTCTTCGCGTTTTTTGACTCATCCTTGGGCTCGTTTTCCCAAAATAGAGTCCACAAAGGGTATAAGCGTCTTATGCCCCCTTTCGCTCACTTCTGATTTAAATGTTGATGAGGAAAGTGTTTTAGAAAAGCTTAGAAACTGGAAGGCTTTTTTTGAGGATCAAAGTTTAGCTTTTGAATTTTTACTTGTGCCTTATGGTGAAAATTGGGGAGACCTTTCCGCTAACTTTTCTAAGATTTCTGAGTTTTTAAAAGAAAACTCCTCTTTTTTAATTAAGGATTGTGGTGTTCTAGCCTTTAGAGCCGATGCTCTGAGGGAAGCTTTTCTGCTTTCTTCGGGTGAGGTTTTAGTGTGTGTCGATTTTGAGCAGCCCTGCGATCTTAGTTTTTTTCGATCCGCAATTCTTCATGTGATTCGCGAGTATGATTTTGTTCGAGGCAATAGAAGAATTCCTGGAGCGCGGTTTCGGACACCTGTTCGATTGTTGCCTTTTGCTTATAAAAGATATGCCTTAAGCAGTTTTTATAATCGTCTTGTTCGAAATCTTTTTCGTTTTGAGATTAGAGATGTTCACTCCACAAATTATGTGTTGAGTAGGGGTTTTGCTTTAGAAGTTTTTTCTCTTCAATATTTGAGGGATATGAGCTTTGAATTAGAATTGGCTATCGTTGCAAAGCTTCGTGAAATCCCTTGTTTGGATTTGCCTCTTCGATATTTTTTAAATAAAGAAAAGTCTAAGAAGCGGTTATTTAAAGAATCCTTTTTGCTTTTAAAAAATTTATTAATTGTTTTTTGTAGATATTTTCGTGGTTATTACGATTCCTTTTCTTTAAACAACGCGATTTCTGCTGATGATTGGGGGCTTACATCTGGAGTAAATGGTGGAATCCTTGCTCTTGCCAAGCAAGGTGTTGTGAAAAGAGTGGCTTTGATGGCAACAGAAGAGTTTTTGGAAGAGGGGCTTGAGGAGCTGAAGGCTCTTCCTGGTGTTGAATTAGGGCTTCATTTTAATTTAACTCATGGGATTGGCCAGCCTTTTGGACATCGTGGGCCTTTGTCTTTTCTCTTTTATTGGATGAAGAATCGAGCCAGTCTTCGGCAGGGAGTCCGTGCTGAATTTGAAAAGCAAATTCTAAGATTAAATCAGGTAGGAGTGCGGCCTGTTTATATGGATGCCCATCATCACATGCATTTAGCTCCGGGTTTGATAGATGACATAGGTGATTTGTTAAAGAAGCACCACATTCGAGATGTGCGCTTGCCCTATGATCCAACTCTTTTGTTCACTTCTAAATTTATTATAAACTTGCTATCGCTCTGGGCGCGGAATTCTTTTGATCGATTAAAGTTGAGATCTCGAAAATGTTTTTATCCTTTAAAAAAAGATTTTTTAGATCAAGCAAGATTGCGCGCTCGATTGTCTAGAACGGAAGGCTACGAAGTCATCGTTCATCCTGCAAATAAGGATGATGTTCGGCATCTTAAGTATAAGGACTCTTATTCTGCTGATCGAGTGTTGGAGTATCAAGCGCTTACGATGTTAAATCTTCGAGGGCTTAAAGCTACTAAATCTCACAATCAGAAGCCTGACTTAAATCCTTAATAAGTTCTTCAGTTGGAGAAGCGACATAAAAGCTTTTAGGTGCTTTTGAGTTGTAAGTTGGAGCAATCCATTTTGGTATTTGCACATCAACGCTTCCGCCGTCATCGTTCGTCAAACCTGAATCATCAGAGATTTTTTCAAGAAGGAGTGCAAGTGAAGCAGCTCCGTCTGCCATTCTTCTTTTGGCGATCTTGAGCATAGCTGCAGATCCTTTAGCGCTTCTTCCAAGTTTGAGGTCAGCAGAAATGATTGAATCTTTGTCTTCAAAGGAGCGATTGACTTCTTCGAAGGCAAAATCAATCGGGTTGAGTGAGCGGAGCTCTTCGAATTCAGGACTTGAGAGAAGAACTTTTGCTTGGTCGGTTACATCTGCAATGAGTTCATCTGCGTCGGCATTTTCGAGGTTGATTGTTTCAAAGAACTTGTGAATTCCAGGATCGTTCGTTTCTTGACCGTCATAGTTTTTAGAAACGTGAAGGGGTTGTGAAAGATCTCCCACGTAGTGAGACATGGCACCTGCCATTTGAAGGCCTTTTAAGTAATTATTTTTTTTGAGTGCCGCAACTGCATTTGAATAAAACTGATTGATTCTCCAGGTAGCGGTTCCGTTTACGATAACTGACTTCTCTGAGTATTTGTCTGTGGCTTCGCTGTAGTCGTGAGGAAAAGAGTTAAATTGATTCGGTTTTGTGAAGTATGAATCAATCTGAAACCAGTGAGTAGGTTTTTCTGCAGATGCACCAGGGCCGCTTTTCCAGTATTGATCTGGAACGTTGGTGAGTTTGCCCATATTGCTTGCGTTTGATCTCCAGAAGGCACCGTTTTTTCGAACGATTTTGGAGGCGATCGTAGCAATCGTTCTGTGACCAAGGCTTCCCCATGCGTGAGCTTGGTCTGCATTGAAAAGAAGTCCGAAGCTTAAAGCTGTAAATCCGAGTAAAGTTCTAGAACAATTTTTTTTTGAATTTCCGACCATTTAATCCCCCCGCTCCTGAGAGCTCACAGGCTTTATTCTAGTGAGGATATTTAAACTAAAACTTAAGTTTTTCTTAATTAAAGAATTTGGGAAAAGATTCTGACAACATGCGCTGCATTTCACTGCTAAAAGTGGAGTGATAGTTTTGAAGTTCAGATTCCATAGCCGTAAAAAATGCATGCAAAATAAACATAATGCTCAAATACTTAAAATAAAGTTTAATTTTGGAATGCCTCTTTCCAATATACAAATCGTAGAGAGCGATGAGTGCTGGAGGAAAGCAAGGTAAAAGTTGCCAGTAGTTAAGTTCTACTGGAGAAATCGCTGTTGAGATGAGACTTGCCAAAAATGAAAGTCCAAAATATCTCCGGAGCCAGGAAGCCTCTTGGATTTTTTCAGAAGCGAGTGAGTTGAGGGCAGGTATTTTGAATTTTTTAAGAACTACCTTTCCTTGTTCAAGGTAAGAGAAAAAAGCCCATAGAGCTATGAGGGTTGTGAGGACAAATCCTATAGCTAAACTTATTTTGTAGGGATATTCGAGAAGCTTTCCTGAGATGCCAGTCGGTTCAATCCAGGACATTTTTATTTCAGTAAAGGGTTTTCTTCCTATATACAGACTTGGAAATCGAATCCAATATCCAAAAGTTTTTAAAAGCGGGTAAACAAATATCAAATTTCTTAAGAAGAAATGATCGCTGTTATAGTCCGATGCTTGGCCAGGTAGTGCTTGGTAAATCTCTGGGTGTTGGATAGCGCTTAATCCATAAGGAACAAAGCTGAGTAAAATGAGGAAGCACCCTAGGACTATGCCGCCAAAAGATACTTTGATTTCTTTTTTCAAAAAAAGAAGGCCGCTTAAAATCATCAAGATCATTGCTGAGAGGTGAATTTGAAAAGCGAATCCAACGCAAAGAACAAGGATGCAAGAATGCAGAAAACTTTTTTCTTTTCGTAATTTAAAGCTTACCCAAAGATGCAAAATGGAAAGAAAGGGAAGGTAGGC
>JBAXJW010000045.1:0-9202 GCA_037137635.1 bacterium
CGTACTAAATCTTTAGAGGATATCCAAAGAGTGTTGTCTGTTTTGAGCGTGAGGGGTTGTTGCAAATTCAAGATAAGAACGGATTTCCAAAAAAAATAATTTACCAACTTCGCATGCCTCTTTGATCCATTTTTGTGAACCGTGAAGAAGCCTTAGCAAAACTGATGCCTTGTGATGAATAACTTTATAATTAGTAACGATTTAAAAAATAATCGCTCAAAATGTTTTTATGATCAAAGGCAATTTCTTCTGGCAAATTGAATTGGTGATAGAGTTGTGCGTTTTTCGCATCGTCCCCAGCTTTAAGGGCACCTTTTCCACGAGCCAGAAACACAGTTGAAACAGTATGTCCTCGCGGATCTCTTTTGGGATCTGAGTAGGTGTGAAATTGGCGAATGATTTCGATGTCGAGTCCTGTCTCTTCTTTGATCTCGCGAATGACAGCGTCTTCAAGGCATTCTTGATCTTCGACGAAGCCACCAGGAAGGGCCCAGCCTTTAGGTTCGTTCGCTCTTTCTACAAGAACGATTTGGCCGGCTCCCATATCGATAATGGCATCTACGCAAACTTTCATAAGTCGACTTTAGCGAGGCTCGCGCTGCTTCACAAGGGCCGCGTTAGTCTTTTGATAAGGCGATATGGATTTCAGCCTGAAGCTCGGCTATTCTTTTGGCATGAAAATCGGTGTTCCTAAAGAGGTAAAAAACTTAGAAAATCGTGTAGCACTCGTGCGTGCAGGGGTCCGAACACTCGTTGCTCAAGGGCATGAAGTCGTGGTTCAAAAAGGAGCTGGAATTGGCTCAGGAATCTTAGACGAAGAATATGTTGCAAGTGGCGCGCGTATTGTTGCAACAGCTCAAGAAGCTTGGAACGCGGACATGGTGATCAAGGTCAAGGAGCCGCAAAAAGAAGAATTCGAATTCATGCGTCCTGGGCTTTATCTTTTTACCTATTTGCATTTGGCCAATGAGCCTGTGCTTGCTCAGGAATTAATTAAGCGAAAAGTGCGTGCGATTGCTTATGAAACAATTCAGTTGAACGATGGAACTCTTCCGTTGTTGCGTCCCATGTCTGAAGTTGCGGGTCGTATGGCTCCTCAAATTGGCGCGCATTATCTTGAAAAATCTCAAGGTGGTTTGGGGATTTTATTGGGCGGAACTCCAGGTGTGGCTCGTGGCACCGTGACTATTATTGGAGGCGGAGTTGCAGGAGCTAATGCGGCTAAAATTGCGATTGGTCTTGGAGCTCGCGTAAACATTTTGGAGCGCAGTCAAAAACGATTGGAATACTTGGATGATATTTTTGGAACAACCATCAATACCTTGATGAGTAATCCTGTGACTTTGGAAGAAACAATTTTAAAATCAGATTTAATCATCGGAAGTATTCTCATTCCTGGCGCGAAAGCTCCGAAGCTTGTGACAAAACAACATGTCGAAGCGATGCGTCCGGGAACTGTTCTTGTAGATATTGCGATCGACCAAGGTGGATGTTTTGAAACTTCAAAACCAACGTCACATCAAAATCCTATTTATGAGCACAAAGGAGTCACTCACTATTGCGTGACCAATATGCCTGGTGCTGTGGCAAGAACTTCAACGTTGGCGCTTACAAATCACACATTGGCTTATGCTGCGCAAATTGCACATGATCCGATTGGAGCCATTCGCCACGATCCAGCACTTGCGTTGGGTGTGAATTGTTGGGATGGGCATTGTGTTTATAAGCAAGTCGCTGACGACTTGAACTTGGGCTACACGCCTCTTGAGAAGCTTCTCTAAAGATTGGTTAGTGTAGCTTGTCTGCGCTTCGTTCTTTGATTTGCGTTCCGACTTATAATGAAGCGGATAACATCGCTCTTATTATTCAAGAAATTTTTCGTTTTGTTCCTGAGTCTTGTGACATCTTGATTGTTGATGATGGAAGTCCAGATGGAACTGCTGAAATTGTTGAAAGATTAAGAGTCCAAAATTCTCGTTTGCATATTCTAAATCGAACTCACAAAAATGGGTTAGCGGCTGCTTATTTAGCGGCTTTTAATTGGGGATTGCAGCGAGGGTATGATTGGATTTTTGAGATGGATGCTGATTTTTCTCATAATCCTCGTCATTTGAAAGAGTTTTTTCAAACGATAGAAAATGGAAATTCCGATGCAGTTTTAGGAAGTCGATACGTAAAGGGTGGGGGCATTTCTAATTGGAGTAAAGAGAGGCTGCTCCTTTCTCGATGTGGAAGTATCTATGCCCGCAGTATTTTGCGTTATGATTTGAAGGATTGGACAGGCGGTTTTAATGCATGGTCTCGAAAAGTATTAGAGGCCATTGATTTGCCTAGTATTCAGTCCAAAGGGTACGCCTTTCAGATCGAGTTGAAGTACCGTAGTTTAAATCGAAATTTTCGACTGACAGAAATTCCTATTGTCTTTGAAGAGCGTCGAGCAGGCGAATCAAAGATGAGTGGTTCTATTGTGAAAGAAGCTATTTTTGGAGTCCTTTCTTTAAAGCTTAGAGAGCACGTTTAATTTATTTGAACACTTTGTAAATCTTTTGGACACTGGGACGAAGTTTGCTAAATCGTTTTTCTAGAGTGATAAAGTATCAGGTTTTCATAAGTAAAGGCTGTTTGTTCTTTAAAGTGAAATAAGGGATAATGGCGAATCTTATGAAGACTTTTGAAAAATTATTATTAAGTCTTCTGCTGGTTTTTGCTTCTTGCGGAAAGCCCAAGGAGAAAATATCCAGTTTTAATTACCAAGATGATGAAGCGGCTATTTCGGCTGATTTAAGTGAGCGAGATATATGGGGTGCAACTCAATCTCTTAAGTTAGGAGATGTGGGGCAAGACCCGCAAGTATTTGAAAAGTACGGAGTCGGAATTTCTCAATACATTCGGATTAAAGAAGTGAGTGAGAATTCAAATGTTAAAAATGTAAAATATGGAGCGACAACTTGTACGGCTTCCTTGTTAGAAGACGGACATGTCATTACGGCGGCTCATTGTATGCCAAAGGCTGTTCTTGATGGAAGCACGAGTTGCCGAAATTTAGTTTTTCTCCACAAAAAAGCTCAGAAGCCTTATCGCTGTGAATCTATCCTTTGGTATTCTCCTATTTATAGAAATACGGGTTCTGCAAAAGTCACAAATTCATATGCTGTGAGTGCGGATCTTGCGATTTTTAAACTTTCTCAAAAGCCTAAGGATTTAAAAGCAATGAAGCTCTCAGCGAATGCTGCTTTAGATTCTATGCGTTTGAATCCCTTACTTTACACTCCCGAGAAATCTTCTACTGAATCGCGAATGTTGTTTAATGATTCCAAGCTTTGTCACCTCAAAGATTCGGCACGTTATGGATATGCTTTTCGTGTGGTGGATCAGGAATTTGTTCAAGGGAATTCAGGTTCGCCGATTATCAATGAGAATGAAGAAATTCAGTTTATTATCTCTTCCATTTTTAAGGGAAAGGGAGAGTCTTTTGTAGTCGATGTGAGTTGCCTTGGTAAAAGAGGAAGTGAGTATTTTTGGAAATCCTCTTGCGAGCAAAGAGGGCCTCTCTTTTTTAAGAAAAACTTATAAGTATTAGATTTCTTTTTTGAAAAGAGTTCGAACTTTTTTTTCTTTCTCTAATGTTTCATCTCTAAATATACCAATAGCTACAAGCGTAACTTTGGGAATATGGCTTTTCAGGCTCTCTCCATATCTTTTGAGTTGTTCTTCGATGTCTTGAAGTCGTTCAGGGTGAAAAGATTTTGCGTTTTGAGCAGTCTTCCAATCAATGACGATAGCTTCGTTTTTTTGTATGAGGAGGGCGTCGGCGCGAATCGTGAGGTTTTTATCTGATATTGTTTCGATGAGATTTTCTTCCCGAAAAATTATCCACGATGAGTTTTTCTCTGAAAGAACTTTCCAGTAAAGAGAAAGGTCTTTGTGTTGCCTTAAAGCTTTTAGAGAAAGTTCAATGTTTTGTTGGATGGAGGGGTCGAGTGTTTTTGTAATCTTGTGGAGATGTGTTTCCTCACCGTTCCAATACTCAAGGCAGCTGTGTATTCTTTTGCCCCAACATTGTTCTTCAGTGTCAGTCTTTTTGAGATTTGGAAGAGGGCGTGCTTTTGAAGTGCTTTTTATTTTTAAAGGACTGATAAAAGAAATTTGTTTTTCAAAAGTGTTGTGGGGATGTTCCTTCCACTGAATCAAGTTAGAGTTTTTTTGAGGAGCTAAGACCTGACTCCATTTGAATTTTTCTATTTTGAGATCTTCTTTCCATATCTGATACCAGGCAGCGTCGGTAGAAGATGTGGAAGCGGTGAGGGGTTTATCTTTTAAAAGATAAAAATCTAAGCTGCGTTTAGCTCGAGTGATGGCTACGTAAAAGAGTCTTTTTTGTTCAGCTTCAAGCCTGCTTTGCCGCTCAATTTTTTGTAATTCAAAATACAAGCTTCGACTCTTTCTTTGAGGAGTTACTTGATAAGTAAAAGGAATTTCATCCTCCTCGAAAGAGTTTCGAGCTGTAGAACCCTCACGAGGGTCGGGAAGGTAGACGCAATCAAATTCGAGGCCTTTGGAGCCGTGGATGGTCAGGAGACTTATTTCGAGCGAATTGATTTGGGTTTTTTCGGGAATATTGAGTTGAAATGTGTCGTAATCTTTTTTGACGAGCATTTGAAGAATGTCTTGCCAGTGAAAGAATCCCTTTTGAAGCTTTTCGTGAAGGAATCTTTCCATGCTCGAAACCCATTCACTCCCCTGGGGCCATCTTTCAGGTTGAATTTGAAATGAGAAATCATAAAAAGCACTTAAGAAATCCTTATGCTCTTTGTAGAAATCCATTTTTTCTTGCGATAGAGACAGGTTGAATGACGAGAGTATTTCACTTCTCTTGGAAGCATCGTTAAAGACTCCCGTCATAAATTCACAAAGCTGGTCTGTTAAAAAGTGGTCGAGATAGTTGTCGGCGCCTTCAATTCGAAAGGAAATTCTTTTTTGCGTTAAAAACTCAGAAAAATCATAAAGTTTTTTCCACTCTCTAAACAAAACCGCATGTTTTAAATTTGCTTCAAGAGCGTGGCGATCCAAAATAGTTTGAAGGATCAATTCATGGTTGATCGCAGAACATTCATGAATTCGAACAGGGTCTTGGAGTGCGGGAATTTCTTTTCCTGGTAAAAGGGTCTGGGCTTGAGGATCAGTTTTTTCGGAAAAGATACGTTCTTGCAATACGTTCACGAAGTTTAGAACTTCAGGAGCTGATCGATAGTTTTTTTCAAGCGATTGAACTTCCAGCTTTTCTCTTAACTGAGAGTAGAGTCGAATATCGGCCTTTCGAAATCCATAAATACTTTGTTTGGGATCGCCTACGAGATACCAATGTGATTCAGCTTGGGAAACTTTCTCGATGATGTCCCATTGTTCGGGGCTTGTGTCTTGAAACTCATCAACAATGATTAATTTAAAAAAAGGGATTTTGAGTGATTTGTCTGTGAGGCCTTCAATTGTAAGACGTTCTATTTCTGAAAAACTTAAAAATTGAGGTAAGTTTTTTCTTACTTTTTGAATTTCTTCATGGAGGAAACTCAGAATGCCTTGCTCTTTTTCCCATTCTCCCAAAAGAGGTGTGAGATTATTCTTGGTGAGAAGCTCGCGGAGTTTTTTGACGCTTTCAGCGAGCTTAGGATTGTTTTGAGTAAGCGTTTTGAGGTTCTTCTTTTGGGAAAAAGTGATTTTCGATTCAATATTTTTATCTTCTAAAAGTTGAAGGCTTTGGAGCGGCCAATCAGTTACTGCAAAATCTTCAAGATCTAAAGAGTTAAGGGAAACAGTGAGTTTCTTGTGAAAGTTGAGCCATGTTTCTTGAAGCTTTTTAAAATCTTCTTTAATGGCTTTTTGAGGAGTGCTTCCTTTGAGGGTTAAGTCGAGGACCGTGGAAAGCGAAAGCGATGAAAGAATGTCGGAGAGTTTTTCAACTTTTGAGAGTTGATCCAGGAATTGATTCTTAAATAAAACTCCGATTTCTTTTTCGCTGTAAATCTGGGTGTCTTGAGTGAGTTCTGATTTGGGAGATGTGCGAAGAATTTTGAGGCAAAAGGAATGAAAGGTTCCAATGAACCCGTTGCTCAGATCAAGTTCGGGGCACTGTTTTTCGATACGTGCTTTCATCTCTTTAGCAGCCGCGTCGGTGAATGTTAAAAGCAAAATATCTTGAGGCTCAAGCCCTCCTCCTCCTTCTTTTAAAGAAGCGCAGGATGTTTTAAATTTTTGAACAATACTGGTTGTTTTTCCGCAGCCTGCTCCTGCTTCTACAAGAACTTTTTTTGTCTTCAACATGGGAGGACTCCATAGGGGTACGCGCAATAAGCTTTGTGACTACAATCTACGCAAACCTTAGCGTTGAGGGGAGCGGCTTTTCGTGTAGGGCTTAACCAAACCTTTGTTTGTTCAGCGATGAGTTCGTGAAGGCGATGGCTCATTTGAGCTTCTTCTTCTGCTTTGATTTGTTCAAAGCGAATACTTTGCTCGCTTAAGAAATCAAAAAAAGAAGGGGGTAGGGGAGCGCTTTCGAAAAAAATTAAACGAGATTTTTTTAGATCGAGTGGATTCAGGTATCCTCCTCCATAAATAGGAGTTCCTTCTTTTGCGAAAATTTCTTTATAGAGAAGCCATTGGAAACGGCCATTTTCAAGAAGTGTTGAATATTTAGTTCCACTGTAGTTTGAGGTTTTGTAATCCCAAAGCAAGGCGCCTTCTCCAATAAAATCAAGTCTGTCGACCCGCCCTTTGAGGCTAAGTTCTTCTGACCATTTACATTGAATGTCTTTTTCACTTTCAAATTTTCGAAAGGGAAATAATTCTTGAAGGGGTTTTTCAAGCTTTTCAATGTAAAAAAACATGGATTCGCTGAGTTGGCTCACTTGAGCTTGTAATATTTTGATATAGGAATCAGAAGCGAAATCTTTAAAAGCTTTTCCAAGTTCTGAGTGCAGAATTTTTTCTAAATGTGATCGTGTAAAGTTTTTGAGATTTTTGAAATCGATTCTTTCGAGAACGCCATGTATCCAGACTCCTCGTTTAATTGCGCTTCCTTCAATGTCGTTTGGAATTTCGACAAGGGGAATCCTGCATTCCCGTGAATAGTAAAAACTTAAGGGGCAACGAGTGAGGTTCTCTAAACCAGAAGGGGAGAGCATGGGTTGCCGCTTAGCTTTCACTTCAAAGGCTTCGTTTTTGATTTCAAAATCTTTCTTCTGAGCTGTTTGAAGAATTCTGAAATGAGAAGAGCATTCCGCAAGAATGGTTTTAAGTTTTATCTGTTCATTTTTATGACTGGGTATTGTGACGCCCTCAGCGAGGAGAGCTTTTTCAATATCTTCAGGAACTCTTAGGTGAGAACTTTCGGATGCAAGGTTGAGGAAAAATTCTTCCCATGTTTTTTTGTGGCCCCAGATCAGTGTTTGAAGGGGGTTCATGATAGGAAAGTCTTCAATCGTAAAAACAATTGGGGAGTGTCGAAATGTTTCTCCCATCAGATAACGTTCAAGTTTTGAATCTTCAAAAAACTTTAATGAATGAAGAATCTTGATGTCTCGGGACTCTCCTTTTAAGGAAATCTTCTCGATTAAGTTTTTGAGTTCTTCGCTTGAGGTTTTATCTTTTCTTTTTAAAAAATCTTCTTTGTTGAAATTCAAAATAAAATTCTGTGCTTCTGTGTTGAGATAACGCAGTTCTGGATTGATTCTCACCTTGAGGGCTTTGTCGTATTCTGTCAGAACTTGGGCTTCAAGTGGACCGGGCGTTTCGAGAGGCGATATCCAAAGAAGATGAGTTTTGTCTTGAAGAGCGGAACCTTGAAACTCATTCTGAATTTCGTGTTTTGATCCTTCCGGATAATCTTGATCCGGCGAATATTGAAAAGTAATTTTATATTTTCTTTGAAGTTCATTTAAGAAAGATTCTTCGATTGAGTAGAGTTCTCGAAATCCGACAACAAAAATTTCTTGAAGAGCATCTGGTCTAAAACGATGAAAATCCATTTCAAAGTTTGGGTTTTTTTGTAAAAAGTAAGTTGCTTCTTCTATGTACTGAAAGAAATGGTCTGTTTGATCTTTGTGTTGCGCGTAATTTTGAATCTGAAAAAGAGTATTGAGCGCATATATTGTTTTGGGACTCAGGGTTTCTTGTGAATCTGGATTGAGGAGAACTTTTTGAAAGTCTGAGAGGCTTCCGAGTTTGCGAAGTTGTTGGGCGAGATCAAATTCACTTTTTAAAGTGCTGAGATCTTTTGTGTCGTCTTGGCTTGCGACAAAGGCAAAAGCTTCGAGATCGTTGAGGGGCTCGCGATAGAGATTATTCCTTTTGAGAATACTTTGTGCGATATCAGAAAATGTATAGACGCCCGCAAGAGGCCACTTCGAAGCAGCGCTTCTGAATTCTTTGAGGTTTTTTCTGCCAAAAGTACTGAGTGATCTATCGGGAACAAGGATAGGTATTGCTTTTTCAAGTTGTGAATAAAGCAGGTTAGGGTTTTTTGTATCTGAAGAAAGTTCTACGTTTTCCACAGAGGACCGGCAGTGACGTCTAGTTTGACAACGCTTCGAAGAGTCCATTCGTTTGCTTTGTCGAAGGATTCTGCGCTTGGAATCATTGTGATCGTATCCCATGGGCAATATTTTGCGCAGAGTTTGCAACCGATACAACGATTAAGGTCTACTTCAACAAGTTTGCCCATATCGACGAATCGTGGGCCTGGAACGACTTCAATACAATCAACAGGGCAAAATTGGATGCAGGCTTCACAGCCTGTGCAACCGGATTGATTGATGACCGCAAGCGTTTTGGGAAGCTTGATTTTTCGCTCGGGTTTTTCAGCAACGTGATCATGAATTTCTTTGGCTTTAGCTTCTGAAATGTCGCTGTAATCGAACATGGATCTATTATAACCTAGATCTGAGGAGCTGAGAATGGCTTATAAGCCCCTTGAAACCTTAAATTCAAATAAGGAAGACTCATTCACCATCACCACGAAGTCCCATCGAATATCTAAAGTTCCATCTTTTAACATCTCTTGGGGTGGGTGGGGAAAAGGAGCTGCCTCATAGAAGCTTTGAATGGCCGCCTGGTCGAAGCGCTCTATGCCGCTCAGGCCAATCTTTTCGATATCTTTGATGAAACCCTTGCTGTCGAGTTTCACGACAAGGCTTGTGATTTTAGATCC
>JBAXJW010000046.1:0-9090 GCA_037137635.1 bacterium
CTTGGGAAGATTGCAGTTCTCGAGAGTATTCAAAGGCTTCTTTGACTGCAGATACGGATTATTGGGTGTTTTTCAACGTCGTTGATTTTGCTGATAACACAATCGCAAATGCGAGCGAAGGAATCGCTTCTTACAAAATTCATACGAATACTGCACTTGTTGTTGTCGTTCCAGGAGTTCCTGGGGCTTGTACGGTTTCAAGTCCGACGGAAAATTCTTATGTGACAGGTTCGACTCTAAGGGTTTCTTATTCTTGCCCCAATACTCTCTTGCAAAACATGTGTTACTTGCTTCGTCCTGGTCAATCGAGTGCTTCTTTATTTAATTGCGATGAAAGTTTTTATCAGACCTCTCTTTCTGTAGATGGTCGTTATGAGTTTTGTGTGGCAGATGGTCCAAGTGGAAGTACTTCTTGTGTAAACTTTAACCGTGATTCAGTTGTTCCCACAGCTCAAATTCAAAGTTTAAATTATGGAGTAGGGAGTGTGGTTGCAACCTTAAAGGCAAGTGATTTTGATAGCGGTGTGGATCGCTTTACGTGTGCCCTTGTGAATAACGAAACAGGAAAAATTTACAATGCAGCTCAAGTTGAAAAGTCCAGCGTTGATGCTGTTTTGAATGATAAGAGCGTTGCGTGTGGAAATACCGGATCAGCTCTTGTGACCGCTTCATTCGATTCAACCGTTGTAAGCACTTTAGGCTCTTATACTTTTTATGCAAAAGCTTATGATAAGGTTGGGTTAGCCTCGACCATGCTTAGTCAAAACATCGTTGTTGGTTCGAGCACGGGGCTCTCTTGTCACTTTACGGATCCAAAAAACGCTTCATGGGTGAACGCTGCTGATCAAGCGTATAACTTTAGTTGTGATTATGACTCTACTGGAACAAATGTGAGTTTTGCTTGTTCCGCTGTAAACTTATCTCGTAACACAGTTCAATCTTTGAACTGTAATGTGACGGTTCCGGTGTGTGTTCCGTCTTTGTTGGATCCTTCTGTGACTTTGTGTAATTGGACGGGGAGTTTTTCAACTCAATTGCCGTCAAGTTTCTATTTTTCAGGTGATGTGATTCAAGTGAACGTGAGTGCGAAAGACAAAGCGGCTTCTTCAGCTGTGCTTGCAAGTGCAAACGCTCAGGATACTTATAAGGTTGATACGGTTGACCCTGTTATTAGTCATATCGATGTTTATGCTTCTACAAATGATGTTCTTTTAACTTACGTTGATTCTGATCCGACTCCAGGAAGTGGATTGCGCTCTGGTGTGAGTTACAATATTTATCAAGTTCTTCGTGATGGAAGTGCAAAGGGAATTGTTCTTTCTGAACTAACGGATGTGGATGTTGTTGTGGGTTCCAATCAGTTGAAGCTTGGTTCAAGAAATTTTAGTCCAGAAAACGATTACCGAATCGACATTACTGCTTTCGATAACGTGAATCGTAGTTCTACTCAGTCTTCTTTGATCTTCCCTGGTCCAAATCCTAGCCCTGCTCCAAGTTGCTCGATCTTGCCTATAGCCGGACAGAATTATTACAGAACAGACGCTACATCGACGTCAGTTTATTTAAAATGTTCAAATCCATATGTGGATACGAACGGAGTTCAATCTCATTCGACAATCCCATATTGTCGAGTAACAGCAAAGGGACTTAATGGGGCTGTATCGGTAGGTTCTTGGCAGCGTTGCAGTTCTTCGAATTATTCAAATAATTTGAACTATATTTACACTCTTTATAACGCAATCTATTTAACGAGCGATGTGAAAATTGAAGCTAAAGGTTGCGACAGTACTTATGGGTATCTGTGTGGTGACATTTCGAGTTTCACTTATCAGCTCTTACATTCAGGTGATGGAGCGTGGAGTGCAGAAAATGTTGTTTACTTCGGAAGTGATACGCAAACTCAATTTATACAAAAAGTGTGTAACAATCCTGTTCCCGCTGCAAACGGTCTTCCTTGTGCGGTTGAAGTGGATAGCGGATGGTTCTTGGGTTCATTGAGCGCAGAAGGTTATCGCACAGAGTATAAAGCATCTCAAACATGTAAAGATGTAGGTTATACTTACGAGCCAAGTTTAGCGAAATGCGTCCAGAATTTATTGTAAAAATTATTTCTTGAAGGCGTTTGTAACCTCGCTCACGAGTTTGCGAATGCCTTCAAAAATATCACTCAAGTTAGCGTTGTCGTACATGTACGCAGGAGTTGTAAAAATTTTATTTTTCTTATCACTGCAGCATTCACTCGCAGAAGTGATGATGTGATTGTGACCGAGTTTCTCAATAGATTCAGCAACTCCACCATCTGATCCTACGGTCAAATTAAATTTCATATTGGGAAAGGCGAGGGTAACAATCGCAGGAGCGATACAAACAGCGCCGATGGGTTTGTTTGCCGAATGAAAGACTTGAAGTTTTTCTTTGAGTTCAGGGATCACACTTCCTTCTATTCCTTTGCTTGCAAAATCACATAAATTTTTTGCGGCACCAAATCCCCCTGGAAGAATAAGAGCATCAAATTCAGACGGATTCAGTTCAGTGAGTGCTTTGATTTTTCCGCGGGCAATGCGAGCAGCTTCAACAAGCTGATTGCGACTTTCGTTCATAGCTTGGCCGGTGAGGCAGTTGATAACATCTTTTTGAGGAGCATCCGGAGCAAAACACTGAACGTCTACGGGGTGTTGGCTGAGGGCCCACAAGACGCCTACGGATTCTCGAATTTCACTCCCATCTTTAAATCCACTCCCACAGAGAACAACTGCAATTCTTTTTCTCATCGCCATGAAAAATGTTATACACATCACATGGTACAAGGCAAAGTGACCCTCCGCGAAATCAGTCGCAAGCTGGAAATGGAATTTAATCAAAAAGACGAGTGGGTTGTAAAAGCACTTGAGAAGTCTGCTCCTCATCAGGACATCAGTGGAAAAACCCCCTCAGAATGGGCGGCTGGCTCTGTTTGCACTGGTGATGTCCGTATTGAGCGCCTTGACCCTGAATACACGATAGAGGGCCATTTTCAGGCCCGTGTGCCCGTTTTATGTCCCCGTTGCACCGAAGAGGGTACTGTGGCTCGGGAGGGTAATTTTCGTATTTTTGTGCGTCCTCAAGGGGCCCGTGAGGTGAATGAAGAAGGGGATGATCCCGACTATATCTTTTTAAGTACTCCTTGGTTGGATATGATCGAAATTCTTTCGGAGCAGCTCGTGGCAGCAGAATCTTTGGTGGAGCGTCCAGACCAGGATTTAGCAGGAAAACCGCATGAATGTGAGACATCAAAAGAACTCGAAAAAGTTCCTTCAGAACAAAGTGAGCTAAGTACTGGACAAAACGACTCAAAAGCGCGAAACTCACCGTTCGCAGTTCTTGGAAAATTAAAAGAACTAAAAGGCTTAAAAAGAGGTAAGTGAAATGGTAGTACCTAAGAAGAAAACGTCTCGCTCAAGAAGAAATCAGCGTCGTGCACACGACTTTTTAGTTCCAAAGGGTTTTAGTATTTGTAAAGAAACTGGCGAGGTTGTTCCTCCTCACCGTGTAAGTCCTATGGGCTGGTACAAAGGCAAAAAGATTTTTAAGACTAAAGCTGAACGTAAAGCTGAGTAATTTTTACTTTTCTTGAAACTTAATCTTAAACTTTATCTTTTATGAAGTACGGCTCAAGAATCATCAGCACAGGTTTAGGTTCTCCCAGTCTTAAATATACAAACGACGATCTTTCAAAAATCGTTGAAACCAATGACGAGTGGATTCACACTCGCACGGGAATCAGAGAGCGTCGATTCATAGATTTTGAAAAAGGTGAAACCATCACAGATCTTTGCGTTCGAGCTGCTGAGCAAGCACTCGAACGTGCTCAATTAAAAGCTTCTGACATTGATCTTGTTTTATCAGGCACTATTTCTGCTGAAACTTTTATGCCGAACAATTCTGCTCGAGTGATCGGGCGTTTGGGCATGAAGGGAATTGCGGGTTTTGATTTAAGTGCAGCTTGTGGGGGCTTTTTGTTTGCTCTTCATACGGCAAACGCGATGATTCAAAGTGGCGCGCATAAAAGAGTCATGATTTTTGGAGCGGATGTTTTATCTGCAGCGATCAACATGAAAGATCGTGCAACATGTGTACTCTTCGGAGATGGGGCTGGTTGCGCAATTCTAGAAAGATTTGAAAATCCCGATCCACTTAAAGATTCTATGGTGTTGGGTTCTAAAATTTATACAGATTTTGATGCGACTGATGCGTTGACGATCAATGCAGGAGGAAGTCGCGCTCCTACTTTTAGACACGACTTACATGAAAAGCATTCTCCGTATATTCAGATGAGTGGGCAGGATGTTTTTAAACACGCGGTCAAAGGAATGGTTCATGCTGCAACCGAGTTGTTAACTGAGCTTAAAATTCCAATAACTGATGTGAAATGGTTTGTTCCGCATCAGGCTAATTTGCGAATTATTGAAATGACGGCAAAGTATTTGAATTTTCCTATGGATCGAGTTTTTGTAAACATCGATCGATGGGCGAATACATCTGCGGGGACTATTGGGATTGCTCTTTCTGAAATGCAGGAGCAAAACAAACTTCACAAAGGTGATTTAGTTTTGATTGATGTTTTTGGGGGCGGCTTTAATTATGGAGCGGCTCTGGTTCGTTGGTAGTTTCGCTGCTAATTTATTAAAAATATGAAAGCACAAAGTCTTGTTGTTTTTCCCGGCCAAGGAAGTCAGTTTCCGGGTATGGGAAAATCTTGGTTTGAAAATTTTCCACTTTATCGAGAAGTCATTGAAGAGGCATCTGATGCGTGTTCTTTGGATTTCAAAAAATTAAGTTTTGATGCGAGTGAAAGTGAAATTCGCGATACCGAAATTGCTCAACCTTTGATTCTGACTGTTTCTTGTGGAATGTGGAAAGTTTTGAATTCTGTTTTTGGATTCAAAGAAAAGGTTGAAGCAAAGATTTATGCGGGACATTCTCTGGGCGAGTACACAGCTCTCGTGTGCTCAGATGTGTTGAGTTTAAAAGAGGCAGCGTCCACTGTTATGCTTCGTGGTCGCTTTATGAAAGAAGCCTGTCCTATCGGTTTGGGTGGGATGCGCGCTTTGATTCTGAGAGAAGCTGTAGGTCGAGAAAAGCTCCTTGAACTCTGTGAAGTTGTGAGCAAGCACTCTAAGTTGATAGCTCTTGCCAATTGGAACACGGATACGCAAGTCGTGTTGTCTGGTTACAATGAAGGGTTAAAATATCTCGACACACTCGTTGGAAAAGATGAATGGAAGTGGGTGCGTAGGAGTATTCCTCTTGAAGTGAGCGGGCCTTTTCATTCTCCACTCATGGACAAAGCGACTGAAAAACTTGGCCTTGTTTTGGAATCTTTGAATTTTTTAGTTTCAAGTGCTCAGTATATTCCTAACGTAACAGGCGAGCTTTGTTCTTTAGAAAACGCTCAAAAGATTCAAAGTAATTTAAAAGCTCAGGTAGCTGGCGGTGTACAATGGTACCCCGGTCTTCTTTCTGTAAAAGATCAAGTGACTCATCATGTTGAAGTGGCTCCTTCCAAGGTTTTAACGGGAATGGTGGCGCGTGTGGATTCTTTGAAGCATTGGAAGAATGTTCACTTCGAAGATCCGACAAAAGTAGAAGAGGTTTTTTCAAAAATTTAAAATGTTATTACAAGGAAAAAAAATAATTTTAACAGGTGGCTCGCGCGGAATTGGAAAGTCTTGCGTGGAGTATTTAGCTTCTCAAGGAGCGAAAGTTGCTTTCACTCATACGGGGACTGGAAACAGCGCAGCTGTGGAAAGCTTTGAAGCAGAACTCAGATCAAAGGGTTGTGATGTAAAAGCTTTTGCAGTGAATCTTTCGGAAGTGGCTTCGTTTAAAGAAAAGATTTCTCAGATGACTGAGTATTTGGGAGGCCTTGATGGTCTTGTAAATAATGCGGGAATCACAAGCGATAACTTGATTTTAAGAATGAAAGAAGAAGAGTTTGATAAGGTTTTAGATGTGAATCTCAAAGGCGCTTATTTTTTTACAAAAGAATGTATGCGATCGTTGATGCGCTCTGAGTCTTCGGCGTCTGTTGTTTTTATGAGCTCGGTAGTGGGCGTCATGGGGAATTCGGGTCAGTCGGCTTATGCTGCATCGAAGGCAGGACTTGTGGGTTTGGCGAAATCGTTGGCCAAGGAACTTGCTTCGCGCCAGTTAAGGGTTAATGTAATAGCACCAGGATTTATTCAGACTGAAATGACTGGAGTGTTAGATGAGTCCGTTAAGAAGTCTTATATGGACAACATTCCTCTGGGTCGTTTCGGAGAAGCGGTTGAAGTTGCTCAAGCGGTGACTTTTCTGCTTTCAGATATGTCGCGTTATATAACGGGGCAGGTCTTGAACATAAATGGTGGCTTGTATATTTAAAAATTAAGGAGTTCGGACTCATGAACGTAGAAGATAAAGTAAAATCAATTATTGTTGAACAACTCAATGTAGACGCTGATGCTGTTAAACCAGAAGCGGCTTTCATTGAAGATTTGGGTGCCGATAGCCTTGATATCGTTGAATTAGTCATGACTATGGAAGAAGAGTTTGATCTCGAGATTCCAGATGAAGCTGCAGAAAAGATCAAAACTGTTGGCGACGTTGTGACTTACGTCAAAACCAACAGCAAAGAATCTCACTGATCTCTTTTGCTTGGATTTCAGCCGATGAGTCAGCAAAAGCGATCCAGTGAACGTAGAGTTGTCGTTACGGGTATGGGGTGCATCACCTCGCTCGGTTTGAATGTATCAGATTTGTGGAAGAGTCTTATTTCCGGAAAATCTGGGATTTCGAATGTTACCTCTGTAAATACCTCAGATTTAGATGTTCATTTCGGGGGCGAAATCAAAAATTTTGATGCAAGTGTTTGGATCAATAAAAAAGATTTGCGTCGAATGGATCGTTTTATTCAGCTGGGTCTTGCTGCAAGTCTTCAAGCAATTGAAGAAAGTAAGCTTGATTCTTTTCCAGATAAGCGTCGCATTGGTGTGTTGCTTTCTAGTGGCATCGGTGGATTGTCTGCGATTGAAGAATCTTCTGTGAGTTTGTCTCAGGGAAAAAGGCTTTCTCCGTTTTTTATTCCTTCCATTATTTCTAACTTGCTTCCTGGTCAGTTGAGCATTCTTAAAGGATATAAGGGCGCAAACTTTTGTATCACTTCAGCATGTTCGAGCTCTGCTCACTCTGTGGGCGAAGGCTTTCGTATGATTCAGAGAGGCGATGCTGATGCGATGGTTGTGGGCGGCAGTGAAGCTCCTTTGACCAGACTTTCGATTGCTGGATTTTCAGCGATGAAAGCGTTGTCGACTCGAAATGAATTTCCCGAAAAAGCTTCGAGCCCTTTTGATGTAAACCGCGATGGTTTTGTTATGAGTGAAGGCGCTGCGACTTTGATTCTAGAAAGTCTTGAGAGCGCTGAAAAAAGAGGCGCACCGATTCTTGCGGAAGTTGTGGGCTATGGAACAAATTCCGATGCCTATCACATGACTGCTCCAACTGAAAATGGGGAAGGGGCACGTGAGTGTATGGAGTATGCCCTTGCAGATGCTTCTCTCTCAGCAAATCAGATTGATTATATCAATATGCATGGAACATCGACTTCGGTGGGTGACGTCGCGGAATCGCGCGCAATTGCAACGTTGCTTCCTGATTGGAAAAAGCATCTTCTTGTGAGTTCAACAAAGTCTATGACCGGCCATTTGCTTGGTGCTGCGGGAGCGCTGGAAGCTCTTGTGTGTGTGATGGCAATGCGTGAGGGAAGAATTCCTCCAACGATCAACCTTCATCAGCAAGATCCAGAGTGTCCGCTTGATTATGTGGCTCATGAGAGTCGTGCACACCAAATGAAGACGGTTATGTCGAATAGCTTTGGCTTTGGTGGAACGAACGTTTCTCTTGTTTTTTCAAATTGTTAAAATCATCAATTCTTAAGCAGCTGTCTAAAAGTTATTCTTAACATTAGCTTAAAGGGGCTTTTGTGGGCTTTCTTTGAGGGCACCGTTTTTGCAGTCTAGAGGGTGTGAAAAAGGGTATTTCAAAAGAGGGATGGGGATTCGTGCAAATCTTAACAATTGCGGCGTTTCTATTGGCTTTTGTAAGTGCCCCTGCTTTTGCTGCGGCTCAAAAAAAACAACATAGTTCTGAGCCCGCTCATGCAGAATCTTCTCAAGCAGAGCGGCTTGTTGCTGATTCCAAAAAAACAGATACTCGCAAAAGTAATGAAAACGAAAAAGAAGTTCGCGAAACGATTAATACAGGTGCTTCAAGAATTTTGAAATCCTTGGGTTGTGTGGCTGAAGAGAGTAAAAAAGAACAATTTTCTAAGATGGTTGATTTGTGGGGCGCCAAAATTCAAGACCTCGGACCAGAGCCCAAGATGATCACTGAAAAAACTCGTTACTCGAGTTACTTGCGTTTTGTTGTTTGGGATTATTTAAAGAGCGATAAAATATGCGCTTCGACTTCGAATCGTTGTTATCAAAGACTTTATAAGCCTCTTGATGAATTGTTTTCTGTTTTCAGAGAGGGCAATTTGAAAGACGGCAATACAAAATCAAAAGTAGAAGCTCTTAAAAAACAGATTCATGAACAAGTTACTGAATTAAGAAGTGTTTATAATAACAAGCCACCTTGCCTTGATATTGAAGAAAAGGTTGAACAACTTTCAAAAAGTGAAACGGCTTCTGGAGTAACTCCACCTGCATCGCCTGTAGTGCCAGCAGCGCCACCTGTACCTCCTGTATCGAAAGATGCTCCAGCAGAACACCAAGCGTCTGAAGTTTCTAAAAAAGACGAACCAAAAAACGAACAAAGGATTGTGAGTCCAACACCCAGCCGAAGAAGTATTTTAGAGAAATCTACGCTTGCTGGCGAAATTGGCTCTTATAGAGACGCTTTGGTAAAAAGTGGCGCAGATCCAAGGGGGGTTGATAATGCTCTCAAGTATTTTGAATCTCATCGAAATACATTTACAAATCAAAGGTATATCAGTCTGATGGATGCAACGAAAAAATCGAGCGATGAGCCTTATTTCTTGTTAGATACTCAAACTTTAAAAGTTAAAAGATA
>JBAXJW010000047.1:0-9028 GCA_037137635.1 bacterium
TTTGTGTACGCGAATCATTGGCCAAGCCAAGCAGCGCCTTCTGTTGCGCGTATGCAAGCAGCTAAGATTTTGAGAAAAGATATTGATAAGCTGACAGCTGATTATGACGGCACTCCTTATTTTGTGGCGATGGGAGATTTCAATACGATTCCTAAAGATAAGCCTCATCCCTTCAATAATCTTTTGACGAATTCAAATACGTGGAAGGCGGCTCTTGTGGATTCTGAATCCTGGGCGCGAGCGCAGGTTCCTGCACTTGAGCAAAGTCTTTTGCCGGGAAGTTATTGGTATGGAACTCAAAAAGCGTGGAATAAGCTGGATCATATTTTTGTAAGTAAAAATTTAGTGAATGAATATGGAGTGGAGCTCATTCCTTCTTCGTTCTTTATTTTGAATAACAAAGAAATTATGGAGCCTTCTTATTCCAGATCTCGAGATGAAAAAACTTTTTGGATTCCCAAGAGGATGAACACGTCTGCGGAGACTCAAGATGACTTGGGCTTTTCGGATCATTTACCTATCGGAATCGATTTAAGAGTTCCGCTTAAGTGATTTAGTTTTTCTCAGATCTTGAAATAAAGAAACTTAAGAATACGGCAAGCATCAAAAGGATTCCAAGCGCTCCAATAGCAGTTGAGATCTTTTGGTGTGTGTTGAGTGCGACGTCGTTTTCTTCGTCATATAGAGCGCTCGCGATTTCTCGGTCTTGCTCATTTTGAAGCTTAGGATGTTTGAACTTTTTCTTTTTATACTTGGCAAACTTTAACTGTTCTTTGAGTTGATCGTTGATGGCGCTTTTATCTTTTGAGAAATGTGATTTACGAAGTGAGAGTTTTGGCTCAAGGGGGGCGCTTTGTGTGAGCGAAGCGATTCCTCTTTCGGGAGCTTCGTGAAAAGCGCTTAGTTTTTGAGGGTTAAAGGATTTGAGGGCGGGGATGTAAATCTTTTCTCCTGCCGCAATTTTTTGTTCTGGGTCTTTGATTTGGGGATTGAGGTGAGCGATTCGTGGCCATTCATCAGAAGATCCTAAATAAGTTTTGGAAATTTTTGTTAAACAATCACCTTCTTGGGCTGTCACTGTATTTGCGTTGAAAAGTTCAGATGAGAGGTTTTCTTTTTTGTTTAGAGGAGCCGCTTGAGAAGGCATGCGGTTAGGGGCGTTGAGTTCTAATTCTAGGTTTCTCAAATCTTCTTGGTCTTTGAGATCCTTTAACGTCGTGAAGGCGATGTCTTGATTAATGAGTTCAGGGGCTTCGCTGTTTGGTCGGTAGCTGAGTTCTTCTAAGATTTCTTTTTCGTTTGTTACTTGAGAGGCTGTTGTCGAAGGGGCTTCAGTTTTGCTCAATCGATTGTTGGCTTCTTCACGAGTGGCGCATGCTCCGAGTATGAGTGTGGAAGCAATCAAGAGTATGTAACGTTTCATGGAATATTTTCCTCATGAAACTCATCGGTCTATAGAGTGAGATTTTGAGAGAAAAATAATTTAAAAAAATGTGAGCATCTTGAATGTCTTACTTGAAAGACGATTTTCGGTGCAGTCTGAAAGTTGTGTAAAAACAGACACTTGTAGTGAATGCTTTATGTCTTGTTTGAGTTTCTGCGTTTTCCAAAACTTTCGCGGACCCATTTTTCCATGGCTTCTGCATCTTTTTTGAAGTCGGTAATTTTTTGAGCCTTGCCCCATTCGATAGAAGCAAGACGTTGAGGGCTTTCGAGCATTTTCCAAAACTGAATCGCAAGGGTGTCGTCGCCCATGTAAGCCGTATCGCGAAGAGGTTCGTAGTAAAGCCTAAAGGGCTGAACAGTGATGTTGTGTTTTTGAGCAAGACGGAAGGCGCCCCATTTCCATGGAGTTCCTTCAACACTTGAAGTCCCTTCTGGATATATGCAGATTCGTTTACCATTTTGAAGGATTTCTTCTTTGAGGTGATTGAGAACATTGGCTCTTGAGGTAACAGAAGATCGATCAACGAAGATGGTTCCCAAGGCCGCAGCACCCATTCCGATAATGGGCCAGTAGCGTATTTCTTTCTTCGAAACGTAGGATCCCATTGCAGAGGTCCAAACAAGCGGGATATCCAAAAAGCTCACGTGATTTCCAAGGTAGATACAGGGTTCTTCAGTAGGCTTTTCTCCCGTACATTCAAGCTCATAGCCCAAATCATTAAAAATACTTGTGGACCATTCTCGGCAGATTTCAGTGTAGATCTCTTGGGGAGCGTTTTTGAATTTACCCGCTCTGATTTTTCCGTAAGCCGCTAAGGATCGCATACAGACTTTTGAAAAGAGACCCATTTTCAAGAGAGGATTCACATAAATATGTTCTCTTATGAAGGCTCATCCGACAAGGAGTGCCCAAAAAAACTTGGGCTGCGGCCAGACGATGAATCGTTTAATTCCCTGAACTTAGGTGGATTTCTTCATCTTGATCGGCTATTTCATAATTGTGGCAAAACTTAGAACGACTTTTGCGCCAACACCTTTGGCTGCCGTCAAAACTGTTGTGGGAGAAGCGGGAGCTTGTCCTCCGCTTGCTGACATCAAATCAAAGGCGGAAGCTGCGGGATTTAAACTGGAACTTATCGAAGCGGCTCCAAGTGATCCTTTTTTAAAAGTAAAAGCGGATGATTTAGTGGGATTTCTTAAATGGATTCGTGATGACTTGAATCTTGAATTCAATTTTCTTCAAGTTATTTCGGCTGTAGATTTTATAGATAAAGCAGCGACTGAAGATTCTCCTACTGTTCGTGCACGGATGGAACTTCTATATGTCCTTTATTCTTTTCCTCTTTGTGCTTACCTAAATGTGAAAGTGGAACTTCCACGTGAAAATCCACAAGTGAATACTGTGGCTCATTTGTTTCGTGCCGCAAACTGGTACGAGCGTGAGTGCTACGACATGATGGGGATTAAATTCAACGGACATCCTCATTTGGAGCGCATTTTGTTGCCAAGTGATTGGGTCGGACATCCTCTCAGAAAAGATTACGTTTATCCTGAAGAATACAACGGAATGAAGGTACCTCTATGAGCACTTCAGTAAATAATACATCCGGCGAAATCCGAGATGAAATTAAAGATTTAGAGACTCAAGAATTAACGATCAACATGGGTCCTCAGCATCCCTCAACTCACGGAGTTTTGAGGGTCGAGATTGTTTCTGATGGAGAAATCATCAAGGGTGCATATCCAGAGATTGGATATCTGCATCGTTGTTTCGAAAAACACACCGAAAACCGTGAGTACCTCCAAGTGATTCCTTTTGTGGATCGCATGGATTACATTGCGGCGATGAATATGGAGTTGGGCTTTTGCCTCGCTCTTGAAAAATTATTGCAAGTTGAGATTCCTGAGCGCGCTCAAGGAATCCGAGTGCTGGTGTCTGAGCTGAATCGTATCGCAAGTCACTTATTGGCGTTGGGAACTTATTCACTTGATATCGGAGGCTTCACTCCATTTTTGTATGCGTTTCGTGATCGCGAAAAAATCTTGAGAATTTTTGAAGAAATTTGTGGAGCAAGATTGCTCTATAATTACATTCGTCCAGGCGGTGTTGCGCGAGATCTTTCAAAAAGTGTTCAAGAAAAGATTGCCGATTTTTGTAAATATTTCGTTCCTCAGTTAGACGAAATCAATGATTTGCTTTCGGGCAATCTTATCTTTGTAAATCGCACAGCGAATATCGGAGTTATCAGTCCTGACATGGCTGTAGCTTATGGATTGAGCGGACCAAATCTTCGCGGAAGCGGAGTGAATTGGGATTTGCGCAAAGTTCATCCTTATTCCGGCTATGAGAAATATGATTTTGATGTTTGCTTAGGTTTGGCTGAAAAAGGCGTTGTAGGAGATTGTTGGAATCGATATTTTGTTCGCATCAAAGAAATGTATCAAAGTATTCGTATTATTGAACAAGCATTGAAGGCTCTTCCAGAGGGAGCTTCCATGGGTGCTGTGTCTAAATCGATCAAGCCAATTGGTGAAATCTATATGCAGACAGAATGTCCGCGTGGAACTTTGGGTTATCATATTGTGGCAGACGGAACGAAGCGTCCGCATCGAGTAAAGGCGAAGAGTCCGTGTTTTATTGCGGTTTCGACCATCGATGAAATGTGTGCGGGAATGATGCTCGCAGATGTGGTGGCGTATTTGGGAAGTCTTGATATCGTTCTTGGAGAAGTTGATCGATGAGTACATTTTTTAAAGAATATTTTGGAAATATTTGGACCGCTATCAGAACGGTCTCAAAGGGAATGTCGGTGACTTTCCTTGCTTTCTTAAAAACAAACGGGCTTCGAAAAGTTCGTGGGGGTTATAACTACGGTTCCGGAACAGTGACGATTAGTTATCCAGAGGTGAAAGATCCCCTTCCTTCCATTTCTCGTAATCGATTGTTCATGCATGAAGAGGGGTGTATTTCGTGTAACCAGTGCGCGGTTATTTGTCCTGTAGAATGTATTACGATTGAAAGTCGCAAGAAAAATTCAGACGAAAACCCTGATGCAAAAACTCCAGCGCATTTTGGAAATAAGCCTCTTAAGTTAAAGCTCATGCGTTTTGATATCGACGAAGCTCTTTGTTGTTTTTGTGGATTGTGCACAGAAGTTTGTCCAACAGAGTGTTTGGTTCACACAACAGAGTTTGAGTACTCTAAGTATGATCGAGATCATCTTGTTTACGACTACCTCAAATTCAAAGATGAAAATCCTCTACCAAAGTAAGTCACTCAAAGTAATTTGATGAGCGAAGAATTTCCTTCTTTTCAAAAAGAAAAAGTTAAAGACGATTTTCAGTCTCGTAGTTCTGCGTTTTTTTTAATCACGATTCTTGTTTTGATCACAGGCCTTACAATTTTTGCGAGCTTTCGTTTTTTATCGGGTTCAAAAACTCAGCGAAACGAAATCTTGGCGAGGGTTTTGGAAGCCTCTGAAAGTCGGCAAAGTCACCTTCTTTTGGAATGGCTTCAGCATTTAAATTCAGGCGAAAATGATTGGAAGCCAAGCGCTCAAGAGCAAAAAGCCCTTTTGAGTTGGTCGGATGCGAGAATTGCTGATCTCAAAAGATCGGGCAATACTCCCGCTATTTTGGCTTTGCATGTGGCAAGTCAGGGGCCTGGGATTACACTCGATGAAGAGCTTTTAAATAAATTGATTGCAGGAGCTCAAAGTGCTGAGGCAAAGCTTGCTTTGGAGATTTATTTGAGTCGGCAAAAGATAATCAATTCAGAAATTCTAAGCTTTTTTCAAGAATTAAGTACGGATGCTTCTTTGATTTTGAGAAAGGTCACTCTTTCTTTTTGGGAAAACTGTATTGTCGCTCAATATGAGAAAAAAGAACTTTGTGAGAGCAAACTCAAAGGCTTTTTGAACGACGAAAACGACGAGCTTCGTTGGAATGCGGCTTTTTCTGCACTTCGAGCAAAAGATGGGGTAAGCGCAGATATGGTGACTCAGGCTCAAGAGCAGCTGAAGGCTTTGGATCAAAAAATTTCATCGAAAGATCCTGAGCTTTTTTCCCGTTTTAGTGCCGAAACTTTGGGCGAGATTCTCAAAGAAATCAAACGCTACGCGTTGTGATTTAAGGCTTTGAAAAAAGACATTTTTTTTCATTCAAACTTAAAGCGGACTTGCTTGGAAGAGGCGCTCGCGGCATAAAGAAGTAGTCTCATAGGAATTTACTAAAGTGGCAGAAGAAACAAAGCTGAATCGTCGCGAATTTATCTCATGGTTTTGGTTAGGTTGGATTACCTTTTCTGTCATTGTCGGAATTGTATTATCTGCTCTTGGCCGCTTCCTCTTTCCGAACGTACTTTTCGAAAAACCCTCTAAGTTTCGAGTGGGAATGCCAACGGATTATTCTGTTGGTGTCGATGAGCGTTTCAAGGATACGCAATCTATTTGGCTTGTAAAAACAAGTCAAAACACGATGTATGCTCTTTCAACTGTTTGCACACACTTGGGATGCACTCCCAACTGGCTTTCAAGCGAGCAAAAATTTAAATGTCCTTGTCACGGAAGTGGTTTCCGTCCAACAGGTTTGAACTATGAAGGTCCCGCGCCTCGTCCTCTCGAAAGATTTGCAATTAACTTCGATGAGTCAGGCAATATCGTTATCGATAAATCTAAAAAAATCATGAATGCTTCCGAATGGGAACAGAGCGAATTTCTCTTAAAGGTATAATGAAATATGAATCCACTACGTAAACTTTGGAACTTTATTCGTGAAGGGCAAATCTGGAAGTCTATCTTTCGTCACAACCTTCCTGACAATCCTCGAGATCAAAGTTTAGCGGTTCTCACAAACGTCTTTTTACATTTGCATCCTGTTAAAACTCGTAAATCTGGTGTTCGTATGTCGTTCACTTGGTGTATGGGTGGACTGACTTTCTTCTTGTTTCTTGTCGAAGCGGTCACAGGCATCTTGTTGATGTTCTATTACCGTCCAACTCTTGAGTTTGCATACAACGATATCGTGGCTCTTCGTGAGCACGTGCCTTTGGGAATCATGCGCGAAATTCACCGTTGGGGTGCTCACTCTATGGTGATCACCGTATGGTTGCACATGTTCCGCGTTTTCATGACTGGTAGTTACAAGCCACCTCGCGAATTTAACTGGGGCGTCGGCGTAATTCTTCTTGTTTTGACAATGTTACTTTCATTCACAGGATATCTCTTGCCTTGGGACCAGCTTGCGATTTGGGCGATTTCAGTAGGTGCAAACATGGCCGCTGCAACTCCTTTGATGGGTGTTACGGGTCCTGGTTCGATGCTTCTTAAAATTGGAGATGTTCCCCTTGTTCATAGTGGAAATGATGCAAAATTTGGTCTTTTGGGTGGTCGCTTTATTGGTGAGGCAACGCTTCTTAGGTTTTACGTCTTACATTGCATTGCAATTCCGTTTGTCGTGACTCTTTTGATTGCGGTTCACTTTTGGCGAGTAAGAAAGGATGGGGGAATCTCGGGTCCTCTCTAGGCCGAGTCTATAACAATGGTTCAAGCACTTCGCGAGTTCATCAACTTTTTATGTAACCCTGTTATTTATTTTACGGCTGTTTGTGTCGCTTGGTGGGCGATCATGAAATACTACCAAGTGTGGACGCAGCCTCGCGTGATGCTTCCCTTGACGGGCTTCGCTCTTGCTTTCTTAGCCTTTGCTTTTACTGATAAAAATTTCTACGGCGAAGCCGTCAAACCCGACAACATTCCTATTTGGGTTATGACCATTGCGACAGTTTTCCTTTTTTGGCTCTCTATGCGTCGAGCAGCGATCAACGATCAGTTGATGGCTGAAGGAAAACCAAATCTTGAAAAACAAGAATCCGATAAAAAAGTCTATACGTGGCCTGATCTCGTTTATTCAGAACTTATTTGTATGGTTCTTTTTACAGCCTTTCTTATTTTTTGGGCGATTTTGTTCAAAGCTCCTCTCGAGGATCCTGCTAACTCAGGGATCACTCCTGCGATTGCAAAAGCTCCTTGGTATTTCTTGGGTCTCCAAGAAATGCTTGTTTATTACGATCCTTGGATAGCGGGGGTTGTATTGCCTACGATGATTATTGTGGGATTAGTAGGAATTCCTTACATGGATTTTAATTCCAAAGGAAATGGTTATTACACTGTCAAAGAACGCTTTGTTGCAATTTGGCTCTTTGGTTTTGGTTTTATCGTTTTGTGGATTGCTCTTATTTTCTTGGGAACTTTTATGCGGGGTCCAGGATGGAACTTCTTTGGTCCGTTTGAAGAATGGGATGCTCACAAGGTTGTTTCCGCTCCCAACATTAACTTAAGTGAAATACTTTGGGTAAAAACTTTGAATGTCGGATTGCCAAAGAACATCTTTGTTCGTGAAATCTTTGGATTCATACTTGTAGCTGCGTACATGGGAATTATTCCTGTTTATTTAGCGAAGACTTATCTAAAGCAATATTACGAAAAGATGGGAGCAGTGCGCTTTTATCTTTTTGCGATTTTGCTCATCGTGATGATTTCCCTTCCCATTAAAATGTACCTCAGGTGGTTGTTTGCATTTAAATATGTGATTTCTATCCCCGAGTTTCTCTTCAATATATAGGTGACGACGAAATGGCTACAGAGAAACAAGACACAGTTTACGAATCAAAAAAACTTTCAAAATGGTTTGCGATTGGCTCTCTTATTTTGTTGGTCATAGTCGTTTGGGCTTTGATTGAAGATTACGATCGTCCGTGGAAAGTGTATCAGCGTCAGGCTCAAAAAATTTCTACAGCTGTCGGCGAAAATCGCCTCAAGATGGCTGAGCAAAATATTAATAAGAGCAAACTTTCTGGTCTTGAAGAAAGCTTAAAGAAAGTTGAGAAAGAAGAAGAAGTTGTCTTGGGTGAGATCGACAAAAAGATCAAAAGCCTAAGTGATGATTACTATACAAAAAACAGAAAATATCAGGATTTGAAAGGTGACTTGTCAGCGGATCTTTTCGAGTTAGAAAAATCCATTGAACACGAGAGTAAAGAATCTCGTAAGTTAAAAGCTGATTACGACTCAAAAGCAAAAAAAGTAGCTGAGTTGGGTGTGATCGCGGACGCTGCTGATAAGAAATTATCGCAAGCCAAAGATATGCGTGCAGATATTCTTTCAAAATCAAAAGAAATGACCGACCGCAAAGATAAGCTTCTTAAAGAAGTGACTTTGCTTCGTAAGACAATTTCTGATTCTGAACTAAGTCTTGGAAACATTATTCGAAATGCTCCGATGATCGATTTTGTGGCGCCGACCATTAAAATCAATCAAATCATTCTTCCGAATTTAAAGGACGATTATTTCTTTAACAAAGTTCCACGTGTGGATCGTTGTATGAGTTGCCACGTGACGATTGATAAGTCTGGTTTCGAGGATTTTCCTCAGCCTTACAAGTCACATCCTAAGTTAAAGTTGATGGTAGGCCCCGATAGTCCGCATCCTGCAAGTAAAGTGGGTTGTACGACTTGTCACTCGGGTGTTCCTCAAAGTGTTGACTTTGTGAAGACTGCTCACGTTCCGCGTGATGTCGCTCAAGA
>JBAXJW010000048.1:0-8963 GCA_037137635.1 bacterium
CCATATCTCCCACCCCTTCCACCACCTCCTCCGCCGCCAGCGCGAGCTTCGGCTAGATTCGAAAACAAAGTGAAAATTAAAATAATTGAAAAATACTTAAAAAACCTCACGAAATTTTATCGGATTTTTTAGAGAAAAATAGAGCATCAGAAAATTAACAGATTCTTAATCTGTTTTTATTTTTATTTTGATGCAGAATCAGCAGCAGCTTTTTGTGTTTCCATCAAGCGAATGTTCTTGTCTTTGATACGAGCCGCTTTACCATCAAGATCACGAATGTAGTAAAGTTTCGCGCGACGAACATAGCCTTCAGACTTACGTTCGATAGAAACAACGTTTGGAGAATAAAGAGGGAAAATTCTCTCAACACCTACACCCGCAGAAACCTTGCGAACAGTGAAAGTAGAAGCAGGTCCACGTCCTGCACGAGCAATTACAACACCTTCAAAAGCTTGAACGCGTTCTTTATCACCTTCCTTGATGCGTGATTTTACAACAACCTTATCTCCTGCTTTGAAAACAGGAATTTCTTTAGCTTTGTTATTGTTTTTACTGAATGTATTTTCAACGCTATCAAGTCTTTGCATGGCTAGAACATCTAATACTGAGTCGCAAAGCCGGTCAAGGCCAAGTCTTAGCTTTTAAAGCGTTTTAAAGATGTTTCTTTCACACCAAAAGCCCTAAAGCCGTAATTGTAGCTCTTGAAGAAGCGCTTGGGCCCACTTAGGCAAACCTTCACCACTGTGAGAACGAATCATGTCAGGCCTAAAAGCAAAGGTTAGAAACAAACTTGTTTTGAGCTTCCACTCTTCCATCTTTGCATGATTTCCATCGAGCAAAACTTCGGGAACTTCTTTGCCCAAAAACTCTCGCGGCTTTGTAAACTGCGGATACTCAATCAGTCCGTTACTGAAACTTTCTAAAATATTCGATCGCACATCACTCAAAACACCCGGCAACAAACGCACAATCGCATCGATAAAACACAGCGATGGCAACTCTCCGCCGGTGACGATAAAATCACCCAAGCTAAATTCTACGTCGACCCATTTTGAAATAAAACGCTCATCGACTCCCTCGTAGCGACCACTCACAAATACAACTTTTGATGGCTGATCTTTTTTAACAATCCATTCTGCAAAAGTTTCGCAAAGACCTTGAGTCAAAGGAACTCCTCGAGGAGTCGGATAAAGAATTTTCAGATTCTCACGCACACCACCTACTTCAGCCAAAGCCGACTCAAGAGCTGTATTTAGCACATCAGCGCGCATAAGCATTCCAGGACCACCCCCAAATGGAGTGTCATCGACATTTCTATGCTTGGTTAGTCCAAAACTCCGCAAATCTTTTGCCTGCAAATCAACGATGCCCTTTGCCTGAGCTCGTCGCAGAATAGAAGAGTTCAAAAGAGCCTGCACGGGCTCTGGAAAAAGAGTCAGAACTTCTAAAGATTTTTTGTTATTTTCATTCATCGGGATCATCAGGCCTTGACCTTGAATTCAAGGTATCTATCCATACATCAAGATCATCTAAGTGCCACTTGTTTTCGTGCTGTCTGAGCACTGCTAAAGGAACCTCTACCGAAATAGAACGATCAGAATTTTCAAGAAGCAAAGTCACGCTTGAAACCTCATGATCCAAAGCTCCTACGAAATTTTCAAAAAACCGAATAACTTTTAAAGAGCCGCGCGGACTTTGAACATCTACTCCAAAAAGATCACACAAATAAATTTCGGTATTTTTTACGTGAGGAAAACGACTACGCTCAATGTAAATATGGAAGCCCTCTAGATCATCAAGTGTTTCGTTAAAACGAGTGAGGAAAAATGCATTTTTACCACTCGCTTCTACATGAATCGGAGTTTTTACAAGCGATTTAAAATCAGAACGCACACGCGCCATTAAATCGGGCAAGAGATAGCCTTCCGTAAGCTTTCCAATCCAAGGAGACGCGAAGCCCGAGAGGGCCACGCATTTCCATTTATTTTCTTTGTAAGTATGTCTTTTGATGATTTGAGCTAAGGGAACAAGAAGCTCTTGAGACACAAAATGACTAACTAATTAGTTGCTAATTACTTAGCAGCTTTTTGATTATCTTTAAGAAGTTTCTGAACTCTTTCAGATGGGATTGCGCCTTTAGAAACCCAAAAATCAAAACGTTCTTTTTCAATTTTCAAAAAGCCACTTGTCTTTCCAGGCTTGTAAATACCAACGCGCTCTAAAAAGCGACCACGCAATTTGCAGTCCTGATCAGCAACTGTAATACGATAAACTGGAGAATGTTTTTTTCCACCGGGAGCTAAACGGATAACGACCATAGTCAGAGCAATATGCTCTAAAACAGAGTCTAATTCAAGAGGGATGATGAAGAGCTTTAAAAAAGCTTATAATTTACGCCCAAAGCCCTTATTTCGCTTAGACATAAAGGGATCTAGCCCTGCAGGAGCTCCGCCCCCACCCGCTGCACCCCCAAAATACTTGGCCCATTTGCCCATTTTTTTCATCATTCGACGAGCCTCATCGAAGCGCTTCAAAAAGGAATTGATCTCCTGAACAGCTACGCCCGAGCCCTTCGAAATCCGCGAGCGTCGAGAGCCATTGATCACCTGGGGCTGCTTGCGCTCTTCTTGAGTCATAGAACCCAAAATAGCGTTGATCTTCTTGAATTCCTTATCCGCTTCTTGCTCGTTAAATTGCTCCTGAATAGAGCCCATTCCGGGCAACATTTTCATCAAGCTTCCCATGCTTCCCATCTTAGAAACCATTCGTAACTGATTGCGAAAATCCTCTAAGGTAAAACTCCCCTTGAGCATACCTTCTGCCATCTCTTCTTTTGCGATATCTTCGTCTTTAAGAGCCTCTTCTGCACGCTCTAAAAGGCTTAATACGTCTCCCATATCCAAGAGGCGAGAAGAAATACGCTCAGGATAAAAAATCTCAAAATCTGTTGCTCGCTCACCTGTACCGATAAATTTAATAGGCTTACCTGTAACAGATACAAGCGAGAGCGCCGCTCCACCACGAGCATCCCCATCGAGCTTTGTTAAAATCGCTCCTGTAAGATCTATCTTCGATTGAAAGCCCTCAGCCACATCCACTGCGCTTTGACCCATCATCGAGTCAATCACCAACAAACGCTCTGTAGGATTGAGCGCTTTCGTTAAAGACTGAAGCTCATTCATCAAATCATCATCCAACTGAACACGCCCGGCAGTATCCACTAACAAGACTTCAGTATTGGTTTCTTGAGCTTTTTTGAGAGCGCTTTCTGCAATTTTGAGAGGAGGAAGTTGCGCCTGATTTTCAAGATAAACTCCGTCGATTCCATTGCGCTCAGATAATTGTTTTAATTGTTCGAGAGCCGCAGGACGACGCACATCCGTACTCACAACCAAAACACGTTTGTTTTTATTTTTGAGATGCAAAGCTAACTTTACGAGCGAAGTTGTTTTTCCAGAACCCTGTAATCCACACACTAAAATCACGGCGGGCGGCTTCACACTAAAATCTAATTCTTTCGCATTTCCTCCGAGCATAGAGGTGAGTTCTTCAGAAAGAACTTTCAGAACTTGTTGCTCAGGACTTAAACTTTTAAGAACTTCTTCACGAAGACAACGCTCTTTCACTCGCGCCAAAAAATCTCGTACAACTCGAAAATGCACGTCTGCTTCGAGCAAACCCACACGAATATCCGCAAGGACTTCGTCAACCTCGGCTTCGCTCATGCGCGATTTGCCGCGCAATTTTTTGATAGCAGAACCAAAACTCTTTTGAATCGAATCGAACATTTACATTTGGGTATAGTCCGGAAATGAATCTAAGAAAATGCTCAAGCTTAAAGAGGCTTGAATATCGTTTGTAAGCTCATTTGCGCCCAATTGATTTGCAGAATGAATAAAATCACGAACTTCAAAACGTGCACCAAAACGACTGTGCATTAAAACTCGAAGCCCCATTCCCAAATTTGCACCCATACGCCAGTTTTTATCACCGAGGGCATTATTTAATTTCAAACTTTCTGTATAAACGCTCGCAAGACCTACAAGCGCATAAAAATCCATATGTGCAATAGAGAGATCTGTTAAATGCATTTTGGAGTAATAAGGAGTGAATATATAGTTTGAAGAGACAATCATACGCGGAAGGTCCACACCTAATTGAGCCTTTTTTTTGGGATCAGCTATTTGGTCTGCAATTTGTGTTTTTGCAAAGCTGCTCAAAGCACCAAAATTATATTGAAGTAAAATAGGCTCAATCGCATGACGACGATTGAAGTGATAAATCGCTCCACCCGAAACACCCGCGTAATCGTAAAGTGAAGAAGAGGGAGCATAGTTTGCGCCCAAACTTAATTCAATTTTACTGTCTTTTGGAAAAATAGGATTCAACACAGCTGAATCTGGGCCATATTGAGATTGAATTTGATAATTTTGAACGGGCTTGAGATCTTCAGCAGATTCCTGAGCTTTCGCTTGAATTCCTAAAAATAAAATTGTTGAAGTCACAAAAGCTAAACGACTCAAATTCGCCATGAATTTAGTATACGAGGCAAGAGGCAAAGAATGAAGACGTGTCAAAATATCGACTCAAATTTAAGAGACTGATCTGAAATCCGATTTTATATGCTTCAAACGTCCGCGCATTCGGCGTTCAATTTCAGCGGCTGTTTCTTCAAGCGCTTTGTTACTCACTTCAAAAACAGGCCATCGCTTGTTACGAGAAAACAACATCAAGGCCCACTCAATTTCTTCACGCACACGAGAAGAGCTTGCATAATCGCCCACAGGATCTCGACCCAAACGCACAAGGCGCTCGCGGCGAATCTTCGTCAAAGCCTCAGGATCAATCGTGAGCGCCACAATTTTATTTTGATCAATCTCAAATAACTCTTTAGGAACTTCAATGCCCATGACCAAAGGCACATTGGCAACCTTGTATCCTTTGTGAGAAAGAAAAATCGAGAGCGGAGTTTTCGACGTACGAGAGACACCCACTAAAACAAGATCCGCTTGCATGAGATTCTCAGGAAGAGATCCATCGTCTTGCTTCACAGCAAATTCAATAGCTTCAATACGACGATAATATTTTTCATCCACTTGGTGCAAAAGACCTGGAGTGAGAGAAGGCTTTGCATTGTACACGCTACTAATCAAATCAAGCGTCTCACCCAAAACATCCACCGCTTTGATTCCTGCTTCTTTGATTCCCTCAGATAAAGCGACTCGAACCTCAGGAGAAACAACTGTGTAAATAAGAGGAGCATTACGAAGTTTTGCTTCTTCAATAATGGATCGAACGTGAGCTTCTGTGCGCACCATTTTGTAACGAAAGACTTCAACTTTGAGCCCGTAATACTGGGTTAAGATTGCATCGACCAAATTTTCGGCTGTTTCGCCTGTTCCATCACTCAAAACAAAAAGTGGTAACGATGTATTAGTAGGCTCAAAGTCTCTGAAAAATTCTGCAGGTGAATTCATTGGGTTCCTTGAAAATCATTTACCCCACATTGTTCAATGATTTTCAAGCGCAGTTCAGACAATCCTTCTCCAGTGAGCGTGCTCGTCATAAAAAAATGACTCCCCTCACCAAATTGCTGCTGCAAGTAACGACGAATCTCCGCTTTTTTAATTTGCGGAAAACTTTCGAGAACATCTGTCTTATTAAAAACATAAAACTTCGGAATACTTGCGGCTCCAATTTCTTCGAGCGTTTCATCTGTCACTTTGATTTGCTCTTTCCAGTTTGCATCCGAAATATCCACCACATGCAAAAGCAAAGAACTTGAAACAGCTTCCAAAAGAGTGCTCTTAAAAGAAGCGACCAATTCTGCTGGAAGATCTCTCACGAACCCAACCGTGTCACTCACAAGAATCTTCGGATGCGTAAGAGGCTGAAGCGTGCGCACTGTTGTGTCGAGTGTGGCAAATAATTTATCTTCCACATGAACTTCAGTTTGCGTAAGTTTTCGCATCAACGAGGATTTACCCGCATTCGTATATCCCACAAGAGCGACACGTGGAAACTGAGAGCGACCTTGTGATTGAGTATAAAAAGCTTTCTCTGCACTTTTGAGTTTTGTTTTGATCGCTTCAATCCTGCGACGAAGTGTTCGACGATCCAACTCCAAGCGTGTCTCTCCCAAACCTCGACCGCCCTTTCCTCCCGCCGCTCCTCTTTGTCGCGATAATCCTTCCCAAACTCCCGCAAGACGAGATTTTAAGATTTGTAATTCAGCTAGTTCAACTTGAAGTTTAGCGACATGACTTTGGGCATTTCTCTTAAAGATAGCCAGAATCAAAGTTCGCCTGTCGAGAACGGGGATCTTCAAAAAATTCTCAAGGTTTCGGATTTGCCCTGGTGATAAGCGAGCATCGACAATTAAAAGAATCTGATCGATATCTTCAATTTCTTTTTGGATTTGTTCCAAAAAGCCTTGGCCCAAATAAGTGGAGCCTGTAATTTTTCGCCCCTTCTTAAGGAATTTTTGAGAGGTGACATCTAGACCTAAACTCTCTGAGAGCCGTTTGATCTCTGCTCCCCCATCGAAGACTTCTCCGGGAATCACGAGATATGCTTGGCTTGCCTGAGTTTCTTCAAAACGTCCAAACTTGAGAGTGAAAGCTTCTTTTTGATTATTTTGGTGAGTTTCTTTTAAAGGAGATGATTTTTTTTCAAAAGATCTCGAAAGATTTTCTTCTTCAGATTTTTTTAAAAGGGCTCGGGCTTTTTTTCGAAGTTTTGAACCAGATAAACTCATACAATCTTAAGATACAGTCTCAAATTTTTTTTTGGCAACTTTATCCAAAACACCGTTCACAAAAGAAGGAGAATCCTTGCCTCCAAACCTTTTAGCAAGCTCAATAGCCTCGTTCATAATGACCGCATCGTCAGGACGATCCGCGTCCGTATCAAAACACAATTCGAAAATAGCCAATCGAAGAACCGCAAGATCCACACGATCCAAACGCTTCATAGACCAATTCTCTAATAAGCTCTCAATTTTGGAATCAATTTGAGGCAAATACTCCGCAACACCCTTGAGAACACGCTGATAAAAAGGATTGTTTTCTTCGTCTTCTTTTGAACGATCAGTCCAATATTCACTCATGCGCTTTTCGTCGTAAAAAGCTTTGTCATTGAGAGACCATTCGTACACAAGTTGAAAGGCCATTTCACGGGCTTGATGTCTGTTTGCCATTATTTATTTTCCACTTACTTTTCACTTAGTTTTTTTAGAGAGATCCAAGAACGCAAAGCCGCTTCTGCCGCTTCCGCTCCTTTATTTGAACGAGCAACTGCTTGCTCGACTGAATTCACGGTTAAAAGTCCAAAACCCAGCGGAGTTCGCGTTTCAAACTGAAGATTCATCAAAGCATTGGTCACGGTCGAACAAAGAATATCAAAGTGAGGAGTTTCGCCCTTCACCACACAACCGAGAACAATCACGAAGCTTGGGTTTTTTTGCTGAATGTATTCTCTTAACACCAAAGGAAGCTCCCATGAGCCCGAAACTTCAACGTGATCAATTTTGTTTTTGTTTAATTCAACGCGACCCAGAAAATCTTCCGCACTTGATTTTAAGTTTTGGATGATCTCACCATACCAACGCGTCGAAACAATTCCTACACGAGTAATCTCAGACGACAAGCGAGACCATTCCGCAAGATTTTGAGCAATATTTTTTTCAGCTTCTGCTAAAAGCTTTTGAGAGGCTTCAATCGTCATGGAATCAGATGACCTAACTTATTTTTTTTGGTTTCGAGGTAACGCATATTTTCGTTCTGACAAACACCCTCGATCATCACACGATCCACAACCTTGAGTCCATAAGAATCAATTCCCACAATTTTACGAGGATTATTACTGAGAATCACAATTTCTTTGAGTCCGATTGAGCGCAAAATTTGAGCTCCAATTCCATAGTGCCTGAGGTCGGGAGCAAAACCCAAAGCCTCATTGGCTTCGACCGTATCTAATCCCTGATCTTGCAAAGCATAGGCTTTGATCTTGTTACGAAGCCCAATCCCGCGACCTTCTTGGCGTAAATAAAGAAGAACTCCGCGGCCTTTTTCAGCAATCATTCGAAGTGCCTTATCCAACTGAGTTCCACAATCGCAACGAAGACTTCCAAAAACATCTCCCGTTAAACATTCAGAGTGAACACGCACCAACGTAGGCTCTTGCTCAAAAGTCGCCGGATCACCTGCAACTAAAGCCACGTGCTCGGCACCATCTAGGCGACTTTGAAAAACCCGAAGCTCCATCGAGCCATATTTTGTAGGCATCTGAGAGCGCGCAATTTCACTCACCAAACTTTCATCACAATGCAATCGATACTCAATCAAGTCCGCAATGCTGATCATAGATAAGGAATGCTCTTTGGAAAATTTTTCTAAATCAGGAACACGCGCCATTGTTCCATCAGCATTCAAGACTTCGCAAATCACTCCGGCACTCTTGAGTCCGGCAAGTCTCGCCAAATCTACAGAAGCTTCTGTGTGTCCAGCGCGCACTAAGACCCCGCCCTCAACAGCACGCAGAGGAAAAACGTGACCAGGAACCACAAGATCCCTGCGAGTCGCGCCGTCTTTGATTGCTGTGAGAATCGTATGTGATCGATCAAAAGCAGAGATTCCTGTGCTCACACCTTCGCGTGCTTCGATACTGACTGTGAATGCTGTCTGAAACGGTGCTTGATTGTTTTGCACCATCAAAGGCAAATCAAGCTCGGAGACTTTTTTGCTTTCCATTGTAAGGCAAACGAGACCGCGCGCATGAGTGATCATAAAATTGATCGCCTCTGGAGTGGCAAACTCAGCAGCCATCACCAAATCGCCTTCGTTTTCGCGATTATTGTCGTCGACAATAATCACCATTTTTCCAGCCTTGATGTCTTGAATCGCTTTTTCGATTTTTACTAAACTCATATAGTTTTAAGACTTCTTTCCCATTTGGCTCAAAAT
>JBAXJW010000049.1:0-8955 GCA_037137635.1 bacterium
GACTCAACTATATCCCCAAAACAACTGAGGAATTTTTAAGTGGATGGAAAGAACTCCCCTTTGAAATCATTGTCATCGACCCCATGTTTGCAATTGAAGGAAGAAAAAGCCTTCCCAAAAAAGAGCTCCAACTTTTGCAAGAAAAAGTATCTGACGAAGACAACGCCGAAGAACTGCTAAATTTTTGCTGGAAATATAAAGCACACAAAATCATCCTCAAGCGCCCTCTTAAATCGCCCCTCATAGGCCCTCGCAAGCCTACTCATAGTTACAAGGGCCGGGCACATCGATGGGATGTTTACGTAAATCCACAGTAAAAACTACAAATATAAATTTTATTGATTATTCTAAAGTAAATGAGCTTTCTGAACAGACTTCGAAAAATTAAACTCCGCCAAAATTCGATTTCCTTTCTTTTTCTTTTCATTCTTTTTCACGCTTTCCCTTCCTACAGTTCTACCTGTAGAGAAATCCTTTATCCCGGCTCTCCTTTTGGGGGGATTGTTCCTCACTCAAGCGGACAAAAGTCTAAACCAATAAGCAAAAAAGCTTTTGATGAGATCTTAAGCAAGATGTCCTTTAACAAATCCGACACCACTTCCTACAGAGTGGAATTACAAAACGAAACACCCAATTCAAAAAACGCTCGGCATGCCGATCAATTCGTTGAAGAAACACAATCCTTGTTCAAGGATCAAATGAAGCTCCGAAATGAAAATAATTTTGTAACCATCACAGAATCAAGACGATTAAAAGAAGAAGGAGACTATCCTCGCAGCATCAATATTCGAGTGAGAAGCTACCGGGAACTTGCATCTGATGAAAACATCAAAACAAGTTTTGATATTAAACCTCACGATCCAAGCGCAAAATATGCAAAATTATTTATTCATCCTCCAGGAGAAATTCCAGTGCGACTTGAATTTAAAAAATCAGCAATCGATCCCGAAAGCGGAAAAGAACTAGAGGGAGTCAAAGAAAAGCCCACTATTTTCTGTCTTAAAAGCGAAGCAGATGCTCTTCTCGACCCCTTTCAGTACTTCAGAGTAAAAGACACTCTCAAAGAAAAAATTAAATCCTACAGAACAACTAAGAACTTGGTAAATCGCCCCGAAGAAATTGATTCCATGATCGAAGCCATTGGGCTCATTCATAAATCAGGAGCCCTCATACAAAACCCTGGTCAAGCCATTCTTTACCAAAGAGATTCCTATGTGGGACCGAATGATTTGCAAATCACAGTTGATAAAAACATACGCTACATTGGATACAAACAAGAAGGAGTCATTCGCGACTTCCCCCTTGATTCGCGTGTTGTTGAAGTCAAATTTCCCGTTTACATCATGAAAGAACTCAAACGCCTCCATGAACTTCGCCCCGAGGATAGAACTCTTGCTCTTAAGAGTAGTCCCTACTCAAAAGAATATGAAACATGGAGAAATTTTGAAAATCTTCCCACCGCTGAAGGAGCCAAAAGAAATTCAGGTAAAGGAAGCCGTGGATATAAATTAAATTTCATTCAAGAAACACCTTCGGATGGGGCACTTCAACTTCTGCAAGCAGAATAATGATGAGAATCAAAGACCGCCTAATTTAAGGAGTTTTTTATATTCTTTTTCCGTCAAAGGAAGGATCGAAAGGCGATTTCCCTTTTGCAACAACTGCATGCTTTGCAAGTCTTTTTCGGAGCGAATAGCTTCCAAGCTAATGGGTACTTTTAAAGATTGCAGGTAGCAAACATTCACACAATACCAACGAGGCTTTTCTTGAGTTGCTTTTTCATCATAGTAATCGCTCTTTTTTTCGAACTGTAATTTGTCAGGAGTGGCTAAAGCCGACACTTCCAAAGTGGCAACAGCCGCGGAGGGCTGAGCGTTGCTATGATAAAAGATGCCCTCATCTCCCACCTGCATATCTTTCATCATAAAGTTTCGAGCTTGATAATTACGAACACCTTCCCATGCTGTTTTTTTATCTTTGATAAATTGAGAAAGCGGATAATCTTCAACATCAGACTTGAAAAGCCAATATCGTTTCATATCTCAAAGGTTTATGTCTTTAGAGACAAGAAATCGAGAATAAAAAAAGCGACAACCCCTCATTTAAGAGAGATCGCCGCTTACTGTTATCAACTCTATTTCAGTAAAAAATTACTTAGAAGGAGTGAGGTGACGGCTAACAAGCTTTGTCATCTCGAACATAGAAACAACTTTTTTTCCACCGAATACAGCGCGAAGCTTTTCATCAGCGTTGATGTTGCGTCTTTCTTTAGCGTCTTGAAGGTTGTTCTTTTTGATATAAGCCCAAAGTTTTTTAGTAACTTCAGTACGTGGAATTGGCTTGTTGCCAACAACTTCCGCGAGTGTGTCACTTACTTGCATAGGCGCCATAAACTTAGCATTAGGCTTACGCTTAGCTGTAGTTTTCTTCGCTGCTTTCTTTGCAACAACTTTCTTCTTCACAACTTTCTTTGTTTTCTTAACTGCTTTTTTAGCCATTTATCTACTCCTCTTGTTCATTCTCTATTTTCGAGAAATCACTATATATATATAGGTTTTAAACTCATTTCACAGAGATGCAAGTAGCTCAAGCAAGAAAATGAAAAAAAATCTGGAATCTCTCATTTTCACTCTTAAAACGACCATTTTCCCTATGAAATCCTAGCGCCTGAGTCATGAACGAATAAAATCCCACTCTATTGGATAGAGAAAGCGACTCGAGACTGCTAGCTTTTCTCCTATGAAAATCTCTGCAGATCGGGTTCTAACAACCCCTATTTTCTACTGTAATGCTCGGCCTCATCTTGGTCATACTTACGCAATGATCTTTGCAAATTTTCTTAAAAAACTCTTCGAACTCAGAGGAGAAAAGACGTGGCTTGTGTCAGGAACCGATGAACATGGCGAAAAAATGGCGCAAACAGCTGCAAAAGTTGATCGAAAGCCCAAAGATTTCTGCGATGAACACAGTGCTTATTTTTCGGAAGCTTGGAAAACTTTTGGAATCACTCCTGATGTTTTTTATAGAAGTTCTACCCCTGAGCACCACAAACTTGTTCAAACAGCTCTTCAGCGCCTCTATGACAAGGGAGATATCTACTTTGCAGAATACGAAGGCAAATACTGCTCAGGGTGTGAGCGCTATCGAAAAGATTCCGAACTCAACGAAGTAGGCCTCTGTCCCGATCACCTCCGTGCGCCTGAAATCAGAAAAGAACCCAATTACTTCTTCAAGATGTCTAAGTACCAAGAACAACTCGTTCAACATTACAAAGATAATCCACACGCTATTCAACCAGAACATTATCAAAAAGAAGTTTTGGGAATGCTTTCCGAACCTCTTGAAGATCTCAATATCTCTCGCCCCAAAGAACGTCTCACATGGGGAATAGACCTTCCTTTTGACACTAAGTTTGTCACCTACGTATGGTTCGATGCTCTTCTTTGTTATCTAGGAGGAATTGGATACACAGGAAAAGAATCCATAGAGGAAATTCCTTTATGGAAGAACTCCACTCATACTCTTGCAAAAGATATCCTTAAGACTCACTCCATCTATTGGACGACGATGCTGTGGGCACTCGGACTTCCCGCTCCCAAACAATTTATTGTCACTGGGTACTGGCTCGTTAAAGGGCACAAAATGTCTAAGAGCCTTGGAAACGTTGTTGAACCTACAACTTTTGCTGCGCAATTCGGCGTAGAAGCAATGAGATATTTTCTTTTAAGCGAAATGTCTTTTGGTCTGGATTCTTCCATGACTCTTGAATCCTTTATCGCAAAAGTAAATAGTGATCTGGCCAACGGATTGGGAAACCTCACTTCACGCACTCTCACCTTGGCAGTCAAAAACTTTGAAGGATGCGTTCCTCCTCGTGGAAAGATGGAAGTCTTGGACGAAAACCTCTTAAAGCAATTTGAAAATTTGCCAGAGCAAGTTTTTGCCGAATACGACCATTACAAATACCATATTGGGATCAAGCTCATCATGGACGCTGTTCGTGAATGCGATCGCTACATCAACGAAACAAAACCTTGGGCTCTTGCAAAAGAAGGCCACAAAGAAAGATTGGGCACTGTGCTTTCCGTTGCCATTGAAGCCCTCTATAAACTGAGTGTGCTTCTTGATCCAATCTTGCCTGAAGGCTGCTCCAAACTGCGCACAGCTCTTGGAATGCAGACAGATACCTTGAGCCTCAAAGACTACACAAAAGCGATCGTAAGTGGATCAAAACTTGGAGAAGTTCCACGCTTGTATGCGAGACTTGAACTTCCCAAAGACCTAGAAGAGCAAAGCGTTTAAAAATACGATTTTAAGCTTTTTCGCCACGCCAAAGGCTATAGCGAGCAGCGGTGATGTCTAACGGACCAGCTTTCCATTTGATTTTTTTCTCAGGCTTTAGACCTGTTGCCGTTTCTAATTTTGCAGGCACGAGAAGAACCATTCGCTCAATGGCACTGTCGAATTTTACTTTTCTTCCTAAATCACCCAAAAGCTCTTTGGCTTGATCATGAGTTTGTATTCGCTCTCCATAGGGAGGATTCGAAACTAAAACGCCTTCATTAAAAACTTGGTCGCCATAATCCAGCACTTCAAAAATGATATTTTCTTCAACTCTTGCTTTCGCAGCAAAACGCTTCGCTCGAGGAATAATCTCGGGATCAGCATCACTTGCAATAATTTGAGTCGGACACTTAGGAAGAATTGCAGCTCTCATTTCATTAAGAGTTGCAAGATAGGTTTCGTGAAACTTCGGGATAAATCCTTTTTTAGGAATATAACGTAAATTCGCAGGGGGAATTTTTCGTAAGATCATCGCAGCCTCAATGGCAATGGTTCCCGTTCCGCAAAATGGATCGTACAAATGCTGAGGAATTTTTGAATCGATCTCAGCCAACATCAAAAGAGCCGCGGCTCTTGATTCACGAAGAGGCGCTGGCCCTGGCACCCCCACCCGATATCCACGTCTATGCATGGGTTCGCCTGTGATATCGATTGAAATTTGAACCTTACCCTTCCAAAAATACACTTCAATTCGGTGAGTGGGATCTTCTTTATTCACGTCGGGGCGATTTCCACGTTTGTCACGAATACGATCCACAAGAGCATCTTTGATCTTGAGCATTCCCTGAGCGGTTGAGTAATCGCACTCATCACTTCGACCGTGAACGTCCATCACAAAAGTATCGCCTTCTTCTATAATTTTTTCCCAAGCAATACTTTTTGTTTCGGTATAGAGAACTTCTTTTTCCCACGAATGAAATTCAGCCAAAGGCTGCAATACTCGACTTGCAAGATAGGAGCCGCATAAAACTTGAGTGATTTGTTTTAAATTGCACGATACTGTGATGCCTCCTCCAGGAGTCACAATAGGTTGCACACCTATGATTTTTTTAATTTCTTCAGCAGTGGCTTCTTCAAGGCCGGGTGAGGTGGTAATTGTATAATTCATTTTTTGCGCTCCCATAATGAAGCAACTTCAACATAAGGAGTTGCCGGAAAAATATCGGCCACAGACCATTTCACAAGATTGTAATTTAATTTTAAAACTTCAGCGTCTTTGATGAGTCCTTTTAAATCACAACTATAAAGCAAAATTCTTTGAGCTTTGAGCGTATCTTTTTTGAAAAATTCTGAAAATCCACTTCGCGGTGGATCCGCTAATAAAAAGTCACAATCTTGCCCCTGATTTTCAAAAGATTCTGCAGAAGCATTCACAACTTTTACCGTATCGGATTTTAAGTTATTTTTCAGATTCACTTGAAGAGCTCGAACAGATTTCGCTTCTGTTTCTACAAGAGCTTGAGGCGCCCCTAAGAGAGTAGAAAAAGCGATGCTCAAGTTTCCATACCCCGATCCTAACTCTGTCCAATGACTGATCCCGCTGACACCGTCCAGCAATTCCATGCCTATTGCAATCAAGGCGCGATTCGCTTCTGGCCCAGGCTGCGAAAAACTTGAGATAGAAAATTCTAAATTTATTTCTTCGTTATCTTTGGAATAGGTAGGGACCCATGAATGCAAGGGTGCTTTTTCATCTTTTTGACCTAACTCCACAATCCATGAATTTTTTTGTAAGTTTTTTATATACTCTGAATGCTCTTGAACAAGGTTAGCCAGAAGTTCTTTAGAAGTATCAAACCAAACCCCTTTTATTTTTTGGGGACTAACCCTGAATCTTAACTGAGCCCCTTCAATGGGAGGCAAGTTTTCTCGAAATTCACGAATCGCTTCAATAAGATCGCGATTCAAACTCCACTCAGGCAACTCTTCTGAAAAATCAAAATCCCAGGGATCAGTACTTTTCTTAGGCCCGCGCATTCCAATTTTGCCCTGATGATACATGAGGTCGAGGCGACTTCGATCATGAGTCAAAATTGGCTCCATCTCTCTTAAAAGAGAGTCCTCGCCTAAAATTTCGCGGACGATGGCTCTTTTTTGATTCCAAATGCTCTGTATTTGAAAGGATACATCGTCTACCACACCCGAAAATCTAGCCCAAATTAAAAGTTCTTTCCCGCAAATATTTAGGCAATGTAAGAGCTTTTATTTTGCTTGTGTCTCGAGTTTTAGTGCACAATGCGGCTCATATGCGGACTGAAGTCTCCCATCCTTTGAGAAAAGCCGCCATAAGGCCTTCTAGTAGTACCCTACGGGGAATGCTCTCTCCCAAGGAGTTCAAAATCGTTGATTCTGCTCTCCAGTCTCTTAGGGGTGCGGGTGGTTTGGAACTTCAATGGGAGTGGCGCGGAAAGAGTATCGGATGGATCTGCGCAGCCAAATACAATGAGTTTACGGTTTGTGAAGTCCATGCAGCAAGCCTTCCCATCAAAGGAGTGATTCAGCTTCCCAAACCCATTGCACAAAGGATTCAAGAATCCAAAGCCTTTCCAAAAGGATTTAAAAGATTTCTCCTCCATCCCATTGATACCTGCGGATCAAACAACCTCTACGAACTCGAAATCGAAACAACCGAGTTACGTGATCTTTTAAGTGATCTCGTGAGTGAAATCCTAAACTATCTAGATTAGTTTCTCATTCATGCCCTCAGTCAGTAAAAATCCAAAAGTTGTATTTTTGGGCGCTGGTAAACTTGGATCACTACTCATTCAATCATGGCTCAAAAATAAAGCATTCAAAGCCTCGGACTTGCACATTCACGTCAAAACTAAAAAAAGCGCACAAAAACTAAAAAAACTTTTTCTCAAATCAAAAATCACGTGCGCCGAAGAAAAAGCGCCTCTCCCCAAAGCACCTCTTTATATCATAGCCGTTAAACCCTCTCAGTGGAATGAAATCAAAAAAGACCTTCAACAACAAAGCGCCAAAAACGCTTTTTTTATTTCCATCATGGCGGGAATAAAATCCTCACAGTTAGAAAGTGATTTAAAAAAGCCTGTCGTCGTTGCCATGACCAACACATGTCTTCAAGTAAAAGGAGCTCTCACGGCTCTGTTTCAAAGCCCGAGCGCCACAGCAAACCAGCTTCAGCGAGTAAAAAAACTTTTTGCTCGATTTGGAACTGTTTATGTTTTGCCTGAGGAACTTTTTTCAAAAGCAACGGCATGGGGCGGAAGCCATCCTGCTTTTATCATCTGGATGATTCAAAGCCTTTCACAAATAATCTCTGAAGAACTCAAAATAAAAGGCTCACTTGATTGGATCCTTCAAGTTTTTGAAGGATCTGTAAAATTACTCAAAGAGAAAAAAGATCCAGAAAATCTTTTAAAACAAATTGCAACCCCAGGGGGATGCACAGAAGAAGGGCTCAAAGCTCTCAGCGAATTAAAAATTCAAGATTCACTTAGAAAGGTTTTTGAAAAATGCTCGAACAAGGCCGAACAAATGGGAAAAAATTAAAAACAAGTTCTCTTGTTTTGGATCTTCAAAATGCAAGCCGAGATTTATCTCTAGGTCTTAATAAACTTAAAAAACCCAAAGATGTTTTTATCTACAACCCTCTCGATTACGCTGAAACATCATACTTTCAATACATAGCCAGGTATGCGCAAGCTCCTTTGGAAGGACTTTTTTTGGGTATGAACCCGGGTCCTTTTGGAATGATGCAAACAGGAATTCCCTTTGGAGATGTTATTTCTGTTAAAAACTTTTTAAAAATTCAAGAGGGCGTGCAAAAGCCTTTCCGCCAGCATCCCAAAAGACCCATCGAGGGATTTGCCTGTTCACGAGTCGAAGTGAGTGGATCCAGACTCTGGACTCTTTTTGAAAAAAAATATTCTACTGCTGATAAGTTTTTTAAAAAGTTTTTCGTGTTTAACTATTGTCCGTTGGGTTTTTTAAGTGAAAAGGGATCCAACGTGACTCCTGACAAACTTGAAATTCAATACAGAAAAGCTGTTGAAAAACTTTGCGACGAACATCTTTCAAAAGCTGTCGAAATTTTAAAGCCTCAAAAACTTTTTGGAATTGGTGCGTATGCCGCAAAAATATTTCAACGCCTTTTTCCTGAGATGGAAACGCACACAATCCTCCATCCAAGCCCCGCAAGTCCTGCTGCAAATAAAGGATGGGACAAAATTGCCCACCAGCAACTCAAAGAAGCCGGCATCAAAGACTTTGCTTAACCCACGTGCTTGACTGAAGATACCAGCCTTTCTAATTTCAACCTCCGCTCTATGAAAAAATTCCTTTCCATCTGTTTATTTATGATGCTCACTTTGACCTCTCCTTTATTGAAAGCTGAGTGCTTAGGTGGCTCTGATATCAGCCCAGAAAAACATGAATTACGTGAAATTTCTTGGCGAGGGAATCTCTCTGCCCTTCAGGTTCTTGGCTTTAAAAAACTTGATTCTAAAATTATTAAAAAAAAACCTGCTCTTCAGATTGATCCCGAATGGGCACTTCGCAACGAAGACGGGAAAGCTCAAATTGAAAGCGACCTAGAAGAAACAATCGATACACGTTTATATTCAATTTATTCAGAAGAATCTTTTC
>JBAXJW010000050.1:0-8786 GCA_037137635.1 bacterium
CTTAAAAACAGCTCGAACAAATTATCCACAGAAAAAAGACATTATTGTTCAAAGTCGAGACGCCGTTTCTTATGGAATGCTTGTGAAGGCGCTCGATTATTCACTTGGAAATAACTTTAAAGAGCCCATCGTTATGGGAGTTGAATAAGGAAATTTTATGGGCGTAAAGATTCCATCATACAAACTTTGTTCTCCAAAAGACCTTAAGGAAATGCGTTATCGCCTGAAGGGTCATGGCCGCAAAAGAGGTCACATGGCGGATCATCTGACATTGACGTCATTGATCGACATGTTTGCAACTTTGATTTTTTTCTTGCTTCAGACATTTGGAACAGCGGGTGATTGGGATTTCACAAATCCTGCAATTGAAATTCCTGCTTCTCAACACGCGATGATGATTAAACGTGCTCCGATTATCACAATTATGCGAGATAAAGTCACTCTTGAAGGTGGCGAAAAGGATGCTGACAGTAACTTAGCAATAGGACAAAAAATTGAAGAAACTGATTGGGAGTTACCTAAGCTTAAGGAAAAACTCCTTTCTTATAAAAAGTTTTTCGAAAGTATTCATGCAGACGTAAAGTATCCTCCTGAAGTCGTTCTTCAGGCTGATAAACAAATTGAATTTATGTACGTTAAGCGAGTACTCTTTACGCTCACTAAAATGGGTTTTTCAAACGTGAACCTTGCCGTTCGTGGTAAAGCAAACGTTATGAGTGATGCTTCTAAAGATTCTGGAACTAAGTAAAAGTTTTTATCTGTTTTTACTTGGCGTCTTCGTAGGTTTCTTTGCGGGTGTTTTGTTTTCTATTGCTTGAGCTGGATCATTATAAAGTGGCAGCATTGAAGCAATGCTTGCTCTATCTCCACTGTTTTGCAAACAGAGTCTAATTTGATCTGCGAGTTCTTTTTCGTAAGAGTCATACAAGTCATTCAGTGCTTCAAATCTATCTTTTAAGTGATAGAAGGATTCATCTAGTTGCTTAGCGAAGTTACCCTTGAATGTGTTTTTACGCTCATGAATCCATCTGTTTAGTTGATCGAGGCTTCGGTTTCTTCTTTCTTGTTGTGCATTTAAAAGTTCTGCTTTACGGATTGTGTAGTTCGATCCATCACTCGAAGCGTATTCTTCAAGAACTTTTTTCAAGTTAGGTCCCGTCTCAACATTCTCATTGTTTTTCCATCCAATTAAGGGCTTGGATAGGCTGAGGAGTTTCCAAGCTTCCTTCATTGAGGATTCTTGTGATCTTTTTAAATAATTATTCATCACGGCATCGTCTTTTAGGTTTTCAAAAAGTTCTTGATTCTTTTCAGCTTCTTTCTCTTTTAATTCGAGAGAGGCATAGGATTGTTTCAATTTTTTTATTTCCTCTGGTGTTATGTTTGCAAACTGCTCAGAGGCTGATGTGTTTTTATGATTTGTTTTTAGAACACCTAACACATAGTTATTTACATCGTTCAGAACAGTGTTTGTGGATTGGTCAATATCTCCTACGGAATAGCATTCTTTTCTGCGACCCTTTTCTGAGTTGAGGCTTCCAAAATACTTTGGATTGTTTTTAAATACTTGATAAGCAAAGTTTAGGTGGATGGGTAGGCAGAATTGTTGAATATAGGCAAAATCTTCAAGAGCTGTATTCTTTGAGTTTTGATTCGCATGAGCCCAGCTAAGTGATGAAAATTTATTTCCTAAATCCGACCTTTTCATTCTTTTTAGAAGTTCGTTGGCAACTTTATTGATTTCATCTTCGCTTGATTTCGAAAGAAGGGAGGGGAGACGGCATTCGTTGACTATTTTAGTTAGAACTTGTTCTGAGCTTTCTGTTGCTTTTTTGTTCTTTGATGTTGAGTAGATCAGGCTGGAGATACTCTGGTGATAATATCTTCCAGCTGGACTAGATAAGGAGCTTTGATCAAAAGAGATTTGAGCGGTTCCCCAATTTGTTTGTTGGTCAAAGTGATGAGCTCCTGAGTTTTTGCTTTGCTTCTGTCGACGTTCTTGGATTTTTTCAAGAACGTTTTTTGAATCGTCTTTTCCTGGAGAAAGGTATGTTGTGTTTTGAGTTTCACTTCCATGTGAAGTGTGAAAGTAGATTTTTCCATTGGATTCAAAGCAGGAGAGAAGCATTTTTGAGTTCGATGCTTTGTTGTTTGTGTTGAGGTAGTTGGATATCAGTTTTTGTCCTTCAGTTGATGTCGGCGATGTATCGTTCAATATAAAGTTTTTTGTCCAGAAGGACACGAGTTCGTCTATGTGTCCTTGGAGAACGATTCCACTTAATCGGGGTTCTATGATGGGAGCTAGTCTTGATGAATGTTTTTTCGTGAAGTTTTGTGCGAGATTGTATGACTTGAAAGTTCTTTTCCTTTAAGGGCATTAGTCGCTTTTGAAATAATTTCGTTGATTTCTTCTTTCTCTTTTCGGATTGCGTTTGGGTTATCTTCTGGGGAAAAGTTAGGTTCAGCTCCATAAAAAACAGTTTCAATTTGTTCTTTGATAGTTGAGAGCTGATCTTCGTATTTTTTTTCAAGATTTCTTCCAACTGCTTGGCAGCTATTTTTAATAAGGTCTTTAGTCGTTCCATCTTGAATTGGGTCAACAGCATAGTGTACCTGATCAATAAGGCCTCTTCCTTCGATTGTCTTTTGGGGGTTGCAGGGGAATTTGTTTTTGTTTGTTAATCTTTTTGAGAGAACCCACTGCTGAAGCCGAATGTCTTCGTTCCTTATGTTTCTGTAGTCAGTGATAAGCGCAGTATCTTTGTTAAAGGTCGTTCCTTTCGCAAGGGGTAGGTCATCTGTGGTTTCCGCTTTTTCGAAGCGACTTAGCAATTCGTTAAAACGATTTTCATATTCAATTCTATTTTCCTTGTTGAGATCTCGTTTTTTAACAGATTGATCGAGTTCCTTTTTAAAAGCTCCTTTCCACTCTTCAATGCTAAATTCTCCGCTCTGTATTCGATCTCCAACATACCAAAGGGGGAGTGAAGTTGTTTTCCTTTCTCTTTCTTCACATCCCATTGAGTTCACTACATGATTTGCAAGAATATCTAGGGGAGGATGTTGCTTATCTTTAAAGTTTTCACCGTGAGCATCTTTTTCATAATTTATAAACGCATTCTCAGGATTGTCTGGATTTTCTGGGCAAAGGATTTTTATTTTTTGAGGATATCTTTCTTTCCATTTGTTTAATTTTTCAATTCGTTCTTTGTAGAGCGAGTAAGATTTTCTATAGTCATTTGGAGCAAGTGGGGAGATGTGATTCTTTTTGCTTTCTTCTTCAAAGGGTTGAAGAATTTCTTTGAGAATCGATTTAAACTCTTCTCGTTCTTTTTTATATACGTTAAGATCTTCTGAGTTTACGGGTTTTTTGTCTTTGTTCCAAAAAACAACTTCTGTAAAATCATTTTTAAATTTGTAAGCTTTTTCAAAAATTTGATCGATTCCCTTGAGGAAGGTTTCTAATGAGTAATCTTTGTTCTGAAGATTTTTTCCGATTTCCCAAATGTATTTATCCGTATCCCAAATTTCTTTTTCTCCATCTGATTTTTTGCAGCCTAGGTGATTAATAAAGTATTGAGGTTTTTCGTAGACACCTACTTTTTCAGAATTAGATCTATAAGGAACTTCGCTGATGTCTCCAATTTCGGGTCTTTGGTGCTTGATCTTTTCTTGGGAATGCGAAATTTCGCTCCAATATATTGTTAAGAATATGTAAAGAAAAGCCCGTAACACTCCTGATTTATTCGGAATTTTATGACTTTAGTTGAAGTTAATTTTTTCTAGAATTCACTTTTGAAGCAAGAGTCGCTGCAAAAGTTGATTTCACGATGTCACCGGGAATAAATGGGAGAACACCTTTCGCAAAAAGGCTTCCAAGTGGCAGAAATTTGGCGAGAACAATCACACCAAAAGTGTACACACAAAGACTTCCAAGTGCACAAGTGAGAAGAGTTTTAGAAAAAGTTCGAGACCAACCCTTATCCGAAAGACTTCCAATCACAAAAGAAGAAACACACATTCCAACTAGGTATCCAGAAGAAATGGCGGTTAATCCATGGTGTCCTAGAGCAAAAATAGGTAAGCCTGCAGCACCAAGAGCAACATAAGCAATTACGCTGCTAACACCCCAACGTCTTCCCATCATCAAACTTAAAAAAGCGACCCCGAATGTTTGTCCGGTAATCGGCACGGGAGTGAAGGGAAGGGGAATTGCAACTTGAGCAAGAACACTCAAGAAAATGATTCCACCCAAAACAGCAGCGATTTTGTAAACAATGCGATTTTGATTTTCGATCCAGAGTCCAAGGATTGGCTTTGTGCAAGTGCTTGTCATCAACATATAGATCTTTAGTAGCTAAAAGCCTCCAAAAAGTCACTCGTGAAAGTCATTTAAGTCCGCTATAGTGAGCAGCATTATATGGCTGAACGCGTTACGGTCGACTTAGAGTTTACTCCGAATCCTAATTCTTTAAAGTACATTACGAATCCACCTTTACTTGAGAAAGGGGCTCTAAACTTTAAGGATAAAGCGAGCGTTCAAGGTCGTTCACCTTTAGCTGATATTCTTTTCAATTTAGAGGGAGTTCAAGCAGTGATGGTGGGGCAAAACTTTGTGACTGTGAATATTGCGAGTTTTGATCGGCTGACTGAGTTGAATGATGAAATCATGGCCGCTTTGAAAGCTTTTTTGGAATCAGGGCAAAAAGCTGTGACTGTTGAAATACAAACTGAAAGTCAAAGTCCTTCTTACGGCTCTCTAACAGAGATCGAAAAAAAGATTGTTGAAATTCTCGATAAAGAAATTCGTCCAAGCGTTGCAATGGACGGAGGCGATATTACTTTTGAAAAATATGAAGATGGAATTCTGTTTTTACAGATGAAAGGCGCCTGTGCCGGATGTCCATCGTCGACGATGACTTTAAAAATGGGAATCGAAAATCGTATCCGACAAATCATTCCCGATTTAATTGATGTTGTTGCCGTTTAAAAACTAAATAGTTTTTTTTGGAGGTCTTCCTGAGAAAAGACCAATGAGTCCACTGATAACCGCTAAAACAAGAAAGACCCACACATAAGTTTGACTCACATTCAAATTAAGTCCGGCAATTCCATTTGCTCCAAAAAGCATTGCAACCAAAGCTAATACAAAAAAAATTAAAGCAGCTTTTAACATTATATTTTCTCCTTCTTTCGTTTCTTCTTTGTTGATTGCAAGGCGTATGCCATTTGCGAATGCATTGTCATAGTGCATGTGAGCAAAGAGCCCATTATGTGAGGTCAAAGGGGATGACTAGGGGGCAAATCAGAACAAGGATTTGCTCAAAGGGTGATGGCATGAAAAAATTAGTTTGGATTGTAGATGAAGATGTAAAAACTCACGAAGAGCTTTCTCAAGCTTTGGAATCTTCAAGAGTGCAAACTCAAAAATTTTTTAAATTGGAAGAAGTGTGGGTGGCTTTTGCTCAATCTGCTGCTACTTATCCAAATCTTATTTTGTGTGATTTAAAGGTTGGAAGTCTTGATGAGTTTGCTTTTATGGAACAACTCAAAAGAGAAAAGAAAACTGTTCCTGTTGTGTTGATGGCTTCTGATTCAACAGTCGAGAAAGCCCTTCAGGCAATTCGCAAAGGTGCTTTTGATTATGTGACGAAGCCACTTGATCTAAATCAGTTAGAGATGTGCATGGAAAGAGCTTTTCGTTTTTCACTTTCTCGAAAAGATGAGCACGCTTTAGATCGCTCTACTCATTCATTGATTGTGAAAAGTGAATCCATGCAACAGATACTTCATCTTGTTGATCGAATTGCTTCAACAAATGCGAGTGTTTTGCTCACCGGAGAAAGTGGTACGGGTAAAGAAGTCATTGCTCGAAGCATTCATCTCCGAAGTCAGAGGGCTTCAAAAGCCTTTGTTGCGGTCAACTGTTCGGCAATTCCCGAAGCCCTTTTGGAAAGTGAGCTTTTTGGTCATGCGAAAGGTTCTTTCACAGGGGCTATCGAAAAAAAGCTCGGTCTTTTTGAAGAAGCTCATCAGGGAACTTTGATGCTTGATGAGATTGGTGAGCTTTCTCTTCCTCTTCAGGCCAAGCTTCTTCGTGTCATTCAAGAAAAAAAGATTAAACGCGTTGGAGAAAATTCAATGCGCGAGGTCGATGTGAGGGTCATTGCAGCTACACATCGAAATTTAATAAAAATGGTAAAAGTTGGAAGTTTTAGAGAGGATTTGTATTTTCGTTTGAACGTGATTCCTATTCATCTTTCACCTTTACGAGAGAGAAAAGAAGATATTGTCCCTTTGGCAGCTCATTTTATAAAAAAAAGTTGCCGGTCGAATCATCTAGAAGAAAAGACTTTAAGTCCTTCGGCACTTGAAAAGATTTTATCTTCTCCATGGAAGGGGAATGTCCGTGAGCTCGAAAATGCATTGGAAAGAGCCGTGCTTTTGTCGGATGGGCCTGCTGTTGAAGCAGAAGCGATTCTTGTGAATCACGAGGTTGATGAAAGCGAATTATCGTCGAATGGAGCATTGAGTAATGGAGTCTTGTCTAATGGTGAGTATAAAAAGTCGTTGGTAAGTTTTCCTCCCACGCTTTCTACTTTGATGACAATTGAAGAGATGAATCTGCTTTATATTCATCATGTTTTAAATCTTGTGGGGAATATTCGCGATCGCGCAGCAAAAATTTTAGGGATTGATCGTAAAACGCTCTACCGAAAGCTTAATGATGAATCTAAAATGAATGATGCGAAATTAAGTGAAACAGGGCAAATACAGCACCATAATGGTGCCGTTCATCCAGCTGCAGATCTCGCAAAAAGTTTTTAGTTTGAGTTTGAAGATTTTTGAATAAAGACTGAAGGAATTAAAAGTTCTCGAGCTTCTTCACTTAAAAAGTCAAACCATTGCGGTGGATTTGCTTTTTGAAGGTCTTTTTCTTTTTGAGCTTCCATTAGTTTTTTAGATCTCTCTAAATTTAATTGAGAAGGTAAGTGTAAGCTTGAAATAAAATCTTTAAGAACTTTAGTTGTTTTCATAGGAGTCCCCCTTTTTTCATGATTCTTTTTATTAAGAGCAAGGGGTGTGCCAGGGCGAGATCTCTTTTAAGGGCCAGAGATTTAATTTTTTGTCTTTTTTGGGTGAGGATGACTCATCAAAGGTAAAAATGACCCAAGTTTAAATTAATTTTTTTACCAAAATAAGTTTAGTCCACCGTTTACTGCAACGACATTTTTGGAAAGCGATTTTTGAAGATTCGCAAAAACAGATCCAAATCCAAATTCTATGTGAGGTCCAAAAAAGAATCTTGGGTTAATAATGTCTGGGCTCTGGCTGCCATTGAGATCAAGCTCGCCTGTTGCATCCGTAATTCCGTTTCCAGCATTTACTGCAGTGATTTTATTTCCAGAGCTAAGAGATCCAGTTCCTAGAGTTTTTCCAAAACTGATATCTGCTCCAACTCCTCCCACGATTTTTAAAAGATAGGCAATTCTCAATCCTGTTGAGAGCTCCAAAGGAATTGAGAATGTTTTGACGTTTGCGTTCAGCAAAGCAGAAGCGTCTGTAATGCTTACATCTAAAGAGGTTCCGCTATTGGCCACGCTAAAATTATCATTCAGTGGAATACTTGCTGCTATGTCTAGCTTTGAATACATAATTCCGCTTCCAAGTTCTATTCCTGTCCATTTAAGGCTTCTTGCTCCCCAGTTTTTTTCGTTGATGAGTTTGTATTGTACTCCCAAACCCGCGCCCATATATTTTGCATCAACTTTGTCTAAGTTTTTTTGAATACTAAATCCGCTGAGATAGAAATTGAGCGGATGATCTTTAATCCAAGATGAGTTTACAAAATTACTAGCGCTTAATCCAAGAAGGATGGCAGCTTGACCGCCAAAGCCTCTAAATTGCTCCGGGTTTTTACTTATGTTTTTAAAATCAGTAAAATTTTTAGAGCCTAAATCAGCACCTGCGCTGACGCTCACTCCCACTAAAATGTTTTTAAAGACAGGAGCATAGCTTGTCGTCATACCTGCCGCAGAAATCGTATTCGCGTTGGACATTCCCTTGAAATAATCTTCTTGAGTGTCGGCTGAGGGAAGTTTTTTGTTCACTTCGTCTGCAATAAGACTAGTGACTGCGTTTGCTTGATCGGCTGTTATTCCATTCGTTGAGATGACGTTGATCTTAAAAAGTCCTGCATTTGAATGACAAAGTAAAAAAAAGCTCAAAAGCCCAAATACTTTAAGAATTTTCTGCATCTTTTTAGATTGAGTCTAAAGTTAAAGTTTGTAAAGTTCGGGTGGGGATATATTCAAAAAATGAAGAGTCAGATTCGCCTTCTTGATCAAAGCGTTATTCATCGAATCGCAGCAGGTGAGGTTGTTGAAAATCCAGCATCCGTCATTAAGGAATTAGTTGAGAATTCTCTCGATGCGGGATCGACGAATATTGTCGTGAAATTAATTTCTGCTGGATTTGATTTAATTGAAGTTCAAGATAACGGCTGGGGAATGTCGCAGCATGATTTAGAAGTTTGTTGTCAGCGACATGCGACAAGTAAGATTCATGATCTTCAGGATTTAGATCGGATTTCTTCATTGGGATTCAGGGGGGAGGCTCTTGCGGCGTTATCGGCTATTTCTCAACTTGAAATCCTCTCAAGAGAAAGGGGCTCACAAGAAGCCTGGCTCTTAAAAAGGAGCGGTTCAGAGTATTCCACGATGCCCGCAACGCGAAATGTGGGAACGACTCTTCGGGTGCATCAGCTTTTTTTTAATACACCTGCT
>JBAXJW010000051.1:0-8741 GCA_037137635.1 bacterium
TACTCTTTCTTTAGAGGGGGCTCTTCCAGATAAATTTCATAAAATTTCTGATGGGTATGCCGGAGCTCTTCGCTTTGCTATGAAAGCTCCTTTTTTCCAAAGTTTTTTTTACAGTCCTGATTATGGGTATTCTTTTGAAAACAGAAATTCCTCTTTTTATCATCATTTTTCAGTGGGACTCAGTGCTGGTTTTGATCTGGGTCGAATCGATGCTCGAATGAGAGCGGGATACGAATTTTTTTCGGGCTCTCATGCTACGATAGAGGTACAATTAGGATGTTGGTTTTAATCTTTATTTTATCTTTTTTTTCTTTTCCTTCTTTTGCCGCACAACCAGCGGGTCTTGTTTTGCCGCCTCCCGTTCACTCCAGAGGAATGAGAATTTTAAGAAATAAACACATCACTTATTCTGATGACGAAGTGGAAAAAAAGGAAATGAAGGGCGAAGAAGAAGTTGTTTTGAGAACTAGGTTTAAAGTGAAGGGTAGAAGTCGTCCAAGCAGAGATGGAAGTGTGATGGCTGTTATTGACGGTGACGAGCTTGTAGAGCTTATTAAAGATTCTAAAGACAGAAAATGGAAAGCGATACTTGTTAAAAAGAGTGACGTTAAAGTTTGGGTACCATCCACAGCGTTGTTAAGAAAGAAAGTAAGAAAGAACTCTCATTCTTCTTCTGAAAGCTCTGAAGCCTTGAGTGATGATGCAGCTTCGGATGAATAGATAATCTCTTCTGAGAGTTTTTTTATTTCATCAAATGAAAGATGAAAGTTCATTGCACTTTTACTTCCTCCAAATCTTTTTGCTTCAAGTTTTTGAAAGTGAGTTCTCATCTTTTCAATTTTTATATGTGTATTAGCTGGGCAGTTATTTAAAAGCTTATTCATGAGATCGTCGAAGGAAGCTTCGTTTTGTGCAAGCTTTGAAAATCGCAAGAGAACCCATTCTTCAATATATCGTAATCCTTGAGAGGAGTTTTGATCCTGAACTTTTTTGATTTTTTGCTCAATGACTAACCATGGAAAGTCATTTCTAAGCTGATCTTCTTCGTTTCTTTTTCTTCGTTGAACAAAGAAAAATCCAGCTAAAGCATAAAGGGATAAGGGAAGAGCCCAGAGAAAACTTGGAAAATGGGATTCTTCTGGATTTTCAAAGTTTTGTGGTCCGGAGTAAACGAGTATTTTTTCTTTGTTTTCTGAAGGGGTGCTTTTTTTGCTTGAAGGGTCAATATGAAGCTCAATTGAGGGGATAGGAAGAGTTTCATAGGATTTTTTATCAGGATCAAAATAGGACCATGAGTTCTCACTCAGTTTAAATATTCCTGCTTCTTGAGGAACGATAAGCATTTCAAAGTCTTTATATCCTTCAGACCGATCGTTTGTTTCATAGTTCGTAGCTGTTCTGCTTTTTTGGAGTGAAGGGGGGAGCTTGAGTTCTGGTTCTTCAAGCCCCTTAATGTTGCCCTTGCCCTCTATGCGTATTTTTAAACTAAAGGCTTCATCTTGAACTGTTTTTTGTTCGGGCGTTTGCAGGGATATCTTGTAATTTCCTACAGGTATAATTGTTTGGGCAATTGAGGCGGGTTTTGGTGGAAGGGGCAAAACCTTGATGGGAATAGATCCAGAAGACCTGACAAATGTTTGGTTTTGGCCAAGCATTTTTTGGGGGTTTTGCATTTGTTCTAAAAGTTGAAAAATGTCGCTATCTACCTCAAATCTCATCTTAAGAGGGTCAACAAGGAGGTCCCCTGTTTTCACAGGAAAGAGTGCGAATCGAATGACTTCTGTCTTAAAATAATTACCGTTTCTGTATTGAGTCCGCTCAGGTCTCCAGCTTTTAGGAATATAGAGCTGCTCTTTTAGAAAATCTTTAAAAGTAGGAAAAGATCCAAACTCTAAATTTCTAAAAATATTTTCATTTGTATAAACATAAAACGGAAGTGTTATGAGTTCTCCTTCAAAAACTTCTGTTTTGGAAGGATCTGCGACGACTAAAACCTCAAGTTGCCTACTTTTATTCTCATCAGGAGCACTTTCACTTGGAAGTGGGGCTTCATCCATATCAAACATGTTGAAAAATGGAAGCTTTGGGGTTGGCTGTAGTTGAACTTGTGGCGAATTTTGTATTGATTTAAGACTTTTGACAGCTATGGATGTTTCTTCCGCGGTGTAAAGTTTATTGCTAGCCTTAATTTGAATTTTGGGAGTTTTTAACTGACCAGTTTTGAGAGGGGTGAGTATAAATTTGAGTAATAAAGATGATTTTTGAACTGATTTTCCGTTTGAAAAGACAATTTGAGTTTTTTGAAATTTCTGAGGACCTGAAATTTTCCAATTTTTATTATCATCTATCGATAGTACTGAGAAATCACGAGGAGTTGAAGAGTTACTATCAATTTGGAAACTTATGGAAATATCTTGTCCAGAACTTTTTCTTGGCTCGATACTGATTTGAACAGTTTCACTTTGATCTTCTTTGCAAAATATAAGCGAAGAAAAACTGAAAAGAGCTAAAAGTAGAAAGCACTTATAACTTTTCATATTTATTAAATTACCATGGCTTTGATGATCCGTTTTGCTTGCCCCACTCATTTCCTTTTTTTTGAGCCTCATTTTTTGACTTCTTTTTAATGACGTTTCGTTCTTCGCTGCCCACGTTTTGCATAATTTGTTTTACTTGATCTGAGGTGTAGTTTTGGCCTTTATAATCTTGGGGTTTTTTCTTTTCTTCGTTTTGGTCTTTTCCTTTACTGGAATCTCCTTGCCCACCAGATTTACCTTGGCCTCCTTTGCCGTTTCCACTTCCATTTTTGTTACTTTGGGAGTTTTCTTTGAGGAGTCGAGCAAGATTATGTCGGCTCATAGTATCCAAGATCGTTGAGGGAGGATCACTGAGAGCATTGTAGTAGCTATCGATCGCTTCAGTTGTTTTTTTGCTGATCTCATAGGTTTGAGCAAGTTGATAATGCCACTGTTTTTTCATGACGGGATCGGTTTCCTTTTGAGCGAGGGGCTCAATGATTTTAGTCATTTCGAGAGCTTCTTGTATTGAAGGGGGGATATCTGTTTCGTCATTTACTTGATTTGTACTTTGGTTCTTTTCTATTTGTTTTAGTCGAGCGGAGATCCAGTTGAACAAGTATTGTTTTTCATCTACATGGCCTTCAATGATTCTCTCAAAATGTTCTTGAGATTCAGGAAAGCGCTCCTGATTAAAAAGAAAAACACCGAAATTATTTCTTAAGCTATCAAGGATACCAGCGGCTTCTAGGTTCTTATGGATAAAGAAACTTGTTAAGAAAACGATTTTTATCCCTTGTTTAAAGAATTTATTTTTATAAAAAGGAATCACACCTCCTGTTTCAGTAATGATCCATTCAATAAATAGAAGAATGATTCCTATTAAAAGCGGGAATTGAAATTTTTCTTCTTTTTCAACCTCGACACCTTCTTTGTTCATTTTTGATTCAAACTTTCTCAACTCTTCTGGAAAAATCTTTTCAAAATTAGCAGATTCTTCGGCAACATAGAGTTTACCGTTTGTTTTCTCAGCAAGTGAAGTTACAAATTCTTTTTCGGCTTTTGTCTTGGCAGGGGCTCCCGTTTCAGGGTCTTTTAGGAAACCTGAAATACGTCCATCTTTATCTTTTTGAGGCATGAAAATCCCCTGGCTTTTTCCAACTAATAAAGTATTGATGGAGATTTTATGTTTTTGAAGACCTTTTAAAATATCAGAATCAAATTTGCTGCTGTCATCTCCATCTGTCACAAGCAGTATAGAACCAGCAGTATTTTCTTTTTCATCTTCACTATTTCGATCAGTAATATCTTTGTAACCTAGGGCTTCTGTGCAGGTTAAGACTGCACCTTGAATAAATGTAGAGGGTAGGCTTACGTAACTTGGATTGATGGGCGTGAGGTAATCTGCAATGGCATCAAGGTCAGATGTTAAAGGTGCAGAAATGAAGGCCCCCCCAGCGAACCCAACAAGAGTCACTTTTGTTTCGTTTAGATTTTCGAGAAGCAAGATAAGCTGTCGTTTAGCGTATTCTAAACGATTGGGAGACATGTCTTCTGCAAGCATACTTTGAGAAAGATCGAGAGCAATGCAGAGATCGGAGCCAGAAACTTTTTTAATGCTTTTCTTTTCTCCCCATCTGGGGCGCATGAGACTGAGGGCAATAAATGATATTCCTAAAATAAAAAGAATTTCTTTGAAGATCCTGTTTCTAGGAAGCTTGAGGGTTTTAGAAATTTCAAGAGTTTTAGAAGTGTGAAGAAGTTCTGAATATTTTTTTCTAAGGAAATGAGTTCGAAAAATAAAGAAAATTAAAAAACCAATAATGATAAAAGCAATGCTGCATTCGGGCCTATAAAATTCCATATTCATGGATATTTTCTCCACACGCTTTGAAGGGCGAATCCTTCAGCGAACAATAAAAAGATTCCAAGCCAAAGAAAGAAATCAGCGACTTCAACAGTTTTGCTTTGATTAAGAATTTCTACTTTGCTTTTTTCTAGTTGGTCGATTTCGGTTAGTATTTTACCCATTAAACTTTGATCAATAGCTGAGTAGGCTTTGCCCCCTGTGTATGTAGAAATTTTTTGAAGAAGTTCGTCATTAGCAGCATCTGTTAAGTATTGAAGAACTTGTTTCTTATTTCCAAAGCCATCTTCAACGGTCACAGGAAAGGGAACTCGACCTTTTTTTCCTATTCCAATTGAATAAATTTTAATTCCAAAGCCAGCAGCAATCTGAGAGGCCGAGATAGGATCGATAGATCCCATGTTATTGTCTCCATCTGTTACAAGAAGAATCATTTTTGATTTAGCGGTTGAATTTTTAAGATGATTCACGGCAACCGCTAAAGCTTGTCCAATGGCAGTTCCATCTTCTAGAGCTGAATTGGAACTTGTTTTTAAATTTGTCAGTAATAGCTTGTGATCTAATGTCAGAGGGACACTCAGGTAAGCTTCTCCACTAAATAAAACTAAACCCATTCGATCGTCTTGGCGGTGGTATATAAATTCAACGAGTCGATCAATTGCAACAGTACGCCTATTGGGAGAGAAGTCTAGGGCTTCCATTGATTTTGAAAGGTCGAAGGCAACAATCATATCAATGGATTCAACAATCCTTTTTTCTTTCCCGAGTCTTTTTTGGGGACGGGCCAAGGCTAGAATTAAAAATGTAAGAGCAAGAAATCTTAATCCACCTTGGAGTCTAAAGGGAGTGAGCACCTTCTTTAGCGAAATTCCAGAAGACCAATCGAAGGGAAAGATAAGTCTGCTTCTAAAGCGAGCTGAGATCCTAAAGAAAAATAAAAAGCCTAAAATAAGTGGAATAAAAAGAAGAAAGGCTTCAAGGCTATACCAGATAAGGCTATTGGATCCTTGGTTTGAAAGATTCATCTCTTTTTTCCGTATTCTTTTTCTTTATTTGATTCTACTTTTTTAGGAAAAGCTAAAAAGATGGCTTTTGTTTTGGAAAGATAGTCCTGCCACATTTGCGCACTTACAACTCTTCCTGCAAAGCGCACGTCGTCTGAAGTTTTTAAGACATATTCTAATTGAGAGATTAAGTTTTGATTTTTGCTTTGTTTGAGACCAAGGGCTCTGAATGTTCCTAGAAATTCTCCTGTCGTCATAGAACGAGTGTTGAGGTTGTTTTCTTTTTCAAGAAATTTTCTTAGAAGCTTGTAACTTTCGTGAAAGTGTTTGTTTTCAGGATTTTGAATATTTGTTTCGCAATGGAGGAGGAACTTTTCAAGTTCTGAGCGCGGATCTTTGGGGGTAGCTTTTTTTTCTGCTGGAATAACTTTATTTTTTCTTTTGTTTTTAAAGTAAAGAAAGCTCCCTAAAGTCGACAAAATAAGAAAAAGAATAAGAATAAAAAAGCTCAATGGGTAATCGACTTTTTCTGCGTTGAGAGATGAATAGTGCTGAGCCGCTGCCTGAGTGTTTAATTCTTTAACAGTGGCCTCTACTGGAACGTTTGATGAGCTGCAGGGTAATGTGAAAGTAAGGCTACCAGTTTTAAAGGGTCCGAGAGTTACGGCTTCTTTTTTAATTTTAAGAACTTTTGCTAGGGTATTGTTTTCGTCGGGAAGCTTATCTCCAATTTTTAAAATGGGTCGATCTCCATTGGGGCAACTCACATCAAAAGTTTCGCCAGCATTCAGTTCAATCGTCATATCAAGAGCCTCTAATGAATGTTTCAAGAGGTTTAAGGAAATCTTGAGTTTCGTTTAATTTTAAAAAGGGAATTCGAGCCGATTGAAAAAAAACTTCGACTTTACGTATTTTATCTTCTTCTTTTTCAAGGTTTTCTTGGAAGCTCTGGCTGTCTGTTGAAACGGTAAAGGCTTTGGCGTTTTCAGCAGCTTCCATTTCGACAAATGGAAAGGAGGGGAATCTTTGAAGGCGGCTATGAAAAACTCCAATTGCTAAGAATTCATGTTTAATCGAATACTCTTTTAGGATTCTTTGATCAGGTAATTTTTCAAAGTCAGAGATGAAAAAAATAACGTTTTGTTTTTTTAAGTAACCCTTTAATTGTTTTAAGGCAAAATTAGGATCCGTACCTCGTCCTTTGTGACCTGTTTTGAGAATTTCACGAACAAGCCTGAGAACATGGTTTTTTCCTTTTTCAGGAGGAAGACATTTTTCAACAGTTTGAGAAAAAGTAAGGAGCCCAACTTTTTCACCTAAGGCTTCGGCTGAGAGGGCAAGTGTTGCTGCAACTTCTGCAATTCTATAAGCAACACTTCCTCCAATGGGGCCTCTTCGGGCAGAAGCGCTGACATCCACGACAAGGAAGTAGTTTTTATCTCTCTCTTCTTCGAATGTTTTAAGAACAGTTTCGTTGGCTTTTGCGCTTGTTGTCCATGAGATATGTCTGACGTCGTCGCCGTATACGTAGGGGCGAAATTCACTAAACTGTAAGCCTGATCCTTTGAATCTTGATTGAAATCCTCCAATAAGACCCTTTTTGATCAAGCGATGATTTCTGATCTCAAGTTTTCGGATCTCTTTAAGAAATTCCTCAAAGTTCATCGTCTTAACTCCTTAAGGAGTCGGAAGTGCTGAAAGTATTTTTGTGATGACTTGTTGTGAGCTTACTTCTTGAGCTTCTGCTTCAAATGAAAGAAGAATTCTGTGCCTTAGAACGTCCGGAGCGACGGCTTTCACGTCGTCTGGCGTTACAAAGGATCTACCTTCCATAAAAGCTTTTGCTCTTGAAGCTCTTGCAAGTGAAAGCGTTGCACGAGGGGAAGCTCCAATTTGTATATATCTTTCAATTTCACTTAGGTTTTTCTTAGCTTTAGGTTCACGAGTCGCAAAAACAATTTCAATTATATACTCTTTGACCTTTGCATCGAGGTAAATTTCATTGCAGAGACTTCGTGCTTTGAGAATTTGGGTTGCTCCTGCAATGGGACGAAGGGATATCTCTTTCGAAGAAGCTTGAGTTTCAAGAATTTTTAATTCTTCTGCTCTGTTTGGATAAGGTATGAGAACCTTAAACATAAAACGATCCATTTGTGCTTCGGGCAAACGATAAGTACCTTCTTGCTCGATCGGATTTTGAGTCGCTAGAACGATAAATGGTTCTTCAAGTTTATGGGTTTCATCTCCAATGGTGACTTGTTTTTCAGCCATACATTCTAGGAGTGCTGATTGAACTTTCGCAGGAGCACGGTTGATTTCATCGGCGAGGACAATGTTTGCAAAGATGGGACCTTTTTTAGGAAAGAATTCTCCCGTTTTAGGATTGAAGACCATGGTTCCCGTTAAGTCACTGGGCAAAAGATCGGGTGTAAACTGCAATCGTTTAAATTTAAGATCAATTAAATCAGCGAGAGTTTTTACGGCCAAAGTTTTAGCAAGACCTGGCAATCCTTCAAGAAGAACGTGGCCTCCGGTAAGAAGCCCCATTAAAATTCGTTCGACCATTTTTTTTTGGCCGACAATAACTTTTGAAATGTCGTTTTCAAGTTGGTTGATAAAGACGCTTTCTTGTTTAATGAGTTCAGCTAGCTGGTTCAAATCGGCCATGAGATTAAGTTTAGCAGACGCATTAAAAATTGGGACTTTGACGCGACTAGAAAAAGCTAAAAAATTCCTAAAATAATTGTGATGTTAAAAGGGCTTAGAGAGGCTGTTGTTTCTCTCACTTGTCTGAAAGAAGGCATTGTCTTAAATTAACATTCAAATGACTAAGGATATCTCTCAAGAGAAAAACTCAAATCAATCAAATCCTGTAAATTTTTCGACATTTATTTTAAGTTTGGCGTCTGCCACTTTTATTGAGATGGGAGTTGTTGAGGATCCTCAAACTCAAAAAAAGAAGAAGGACTTGTCTTCTGCAAAACAGCACATAGATTTATTACAAATGTTGCAAGAAAAGACTCGAGGAAATCTTGATGATGAAGAACGTGGTCTTTTGGAAAGGATTTTAAGAGACGTACGCTTGGAATTTGTAAAAGCAACGGAGGTTTAGTTGATGAAATTAAAACAGGGCTTTAAAATATTTTTTCTTTTGTCAGTTGTCGCTTTATCTTCTTGGACAGCTTGTTTATGGGCTGCGAATTCAAAAGGTCCTTATTGGATAGAAAAAGATGAGGAATCTAAAAAAGCTTTGCAGCCTAAAGTTGATGCCATGAATGAAATGTTTTCCAACTTGGCCGCTACTTATTCTTCGGCAGTTGTGACCGTTTTAACTACGAGCGAAATAAAAGTTCC
>JBAXJW010000052.1:0-8695 GCA_037137635.1 bacterium
ATGAAGAAGGAAAGTGGAAAGAGGCTTTGGCGATGGGGCGCTCTTTGTTGAAAGAAGATTCAGGAAATCCTGCTCTCCAAAATTTGGTGGGGTATATTTTAGCAGATAAAGGAATTGATTTAAAAGAATCAGAACGTTTAATCGAGGCTGCATTAAAAAACAAGCCTGATGATCCCTATGTTTTAGATTCTAAAGCCTGGTTGAAATATAAACAAAATCATTTAGAAGAAGCCCTTAGTTTGTTAGAGACTTGTCACAAGTTAAAGCCCGATGAGCCCGTGATTATGATTCACCTTGCCGACATCCTTGCCAAAAAGGGCCGTATTCAGGATGCTATAGGCTGGTATGATAAAGCGATTAAAAAAGGTATTGATGCCGTTCATGAGAGAATTCGAGTTCAGGAGTCTTTGGCGAGATATCAGATCGCAAATGATCGAAAAATTAGCTGCAGTTCAGGCGGACTGTGTTCTTCGAAATAGATTTTTATTTTGTTTTCTTTTTTTTCTTTTTGTTTCTTGCGCCTCTTTTAAAGCTAAGCGTCAGGCCAGTGAAATTATTTCCTGTAAGGATTTAACAGAGCGATTAAAAAACAGAAGTCAGACTTTCCAAAGAGTAGAAGGGCGCGCACAAGGCAAAGATAAAAGCGGTAGCTGGCAAATGCTTTTATCGCTCAGGTCGGATCGGCAATTTTGGATTGAGATTAGATCTCCCTTAAGCGGTCCTTTTGCAATTTTACGCTCAGATGAGAAGTGGGTGGAGTTTTTGATCCCAAGACGCAAAGAGCTCTACCGTATTCCTGCACATGAATTTTGGGAGACTTCGCTTAGACAAAAAAGATTTTTAGAAATTCTCCCTGTTCGCATTCGACCAGAGGTTATGTACGACATGTTAATGGGGCGGTTGAGCTTTGATAAAGTGGAGCGGTGCAAATTTTCGGACGAAGAACAAGTTTATCAGGTAGAAATTGTAAATCGCTCTCAGAAGAAGTTGGTGAAAGTTGATCCTTTGTCTTTTTTCCCCGTTCAATATGGTTCTATGAACGATGACTTTTATGTAAAACTTGTAGGGTCAGAGGTTTTGAATTCTGAGAAAATTGAATTTGGGTCAACCTTTGAGGTTTATCAAAAGGCTAAAAAGGAATTTTCTTTTGAATGGCAAGAGCTTCGTTGGTTGCCTGAGCTTGGAGATCCTCCCCCCGTTTTTCCGCGTCCCGAGCAGTATAAAGCGGTGGATTATTAAGGGTCTAAGTACTTGAAAAAGCTCTTAAAAAATTGAGCATCTGTCATTGCTCTGCTAGAAAGGCTCTATGTTACTGAAAGTCGACAATCTCAGTATTGAGTTCGAATCAGCAGGACAAAAAACCCTTGCCGTGAACAATATGAGCTTTGAAATAGGCCAGGGAAAAACTGTGGGTCTTGTCGGCGAATCAGGATCTGGAAAGAGCGTCACCTCTCTTGCGATTATGGGGCTTATTCCCAATCCACCTGGAAAAATTGTGGGTGGAAGTATTTTGTTTGAAGGGACTGATCTCACAAAAGTTGAAGAAAGCGCTTATCGTCAGTATCGCGGCAATAAGATCTCGATGATTTTTCAAGAGCCGATGACTTCGCTGAATCCTGTTTTTACGGTGGGTTACCAAATCAGCGAAGTGCTGCAATTGCATAAGGGACTTTCTAAAAAAGAAGCTTGGAAACAAAGTATCGATTTGTTGGATCAGGTGGGGATTTCCAATCCAAGCCAAAAAATTTCTGCCTATCCTCACGAGCTCAGCGGAGGGCAAAAACAAAGAGTCATGATTGCTATGGCTATTGGGTGTGAGCCCCAACTTTTGATTGCCGACGAGCCGACAACGGCTCTGGACGTGACGATTCAAAAACAAGTTCTCGAGCTTTTGCAAAAGCTCCAAGAAAAACACAAGATGAGTATGCTTTTCATCACTCATGATCTTGGTGTCATCAAAGAAATTGCAGATGATGTTTTGGTGATGTACCGCGGAAAGTTGGTGGAAAGTGGAAAGGTCAACGACCTTTTCAAAAATCCCGCTCATCCCTATACGCGGGGCTTGCTGAAATGTCGTCCTCCTTTGGACATTCGTCCACAGCGTTTGCCTACTGTAGCTGATTTTTTAAGCCCAACAGGCGAAGCTCAAAATCCAAATGTAGATACTTCGGACAGAGCCGTTAAAAAACAAGGAAAAGAGATACTGCTCAAAGTTCAAAATTTAGAAAAGAAATTTCCTATTCGTGGGGGAATTTTAGGCGGAGTTAAAAGTTATTTTGAGGCCGTTAAAAACGTAAGTTTTGATGTTCCTCGTGGAACGACTTTGGGTCTCGTGGGCGAATCGGGATCTGGCAAGACGACGCTGGGTCGCTCTATATTGCGCCTGATTGAGCCCACTGCGGGAGAAGTTCACTACGGAAATACAAGTCTTACGGATTTGGGCCGTGAAGAATTGCGACAAATGCGTCGTAAGATGCAAATTATTTTTCAAGATCCTTATGCATCTTTGAATCCTCGTATGACGATTGGGGAGGCTTTGCTTGAGCCCATGAAGATTCACTCTATTGGCGATTCTCGCCAAGATCGTATTGATTTGGCAGCAGATCTTTTAAAAAGAGTGGGGTTGGCACCTGAGCATCTACAGCGATATCCGCATGAGTTTTCGGGCGGACAAAGGCAACGTATTTGTATTGCACGTGCTCTGACGGTGAATCCTGAGTTTATTATTTGTGATGAGTGCGTTTCGGCTTTGGATGTTTCGATTCAGGCTCAGATTTTGAATCTTCTTTTAGATTTACAAGATCAATTTAATTTAACGTATGTCTTTATTTCTCACGATCTCTCAGTTGTAAAATTTATCAGTGATGAAGTGGCGGTTATGTATAAAGGTGAGATAGTTGAAAAAAATTATTCCGATGAATTGTATAAAAATCCTCAGCATTCTTATACGCAAAAATTACTAGCAGCGATTCCTCGAGCGTGAGTATTGTGAGTTTATTGAACGGACAGCTTGATGAAGAGGAGTCGAAAGCCTTTTTGAAAGCGATTGATTTATTTAATCAAAAGTATTTTTGGGAGTGCCATGAGGTTTTGGAAGAGGTTTGGTTGACCAAGGTTCCCCCTCTCAAAACTTTTATTCAGGGAATTATTCAAGCGGCTGCTGCTTTTTATCATGTGTTAAATGAAAATCCTAGAGGTGTTTTAAAGCTTACCGGTGATTCACTTGCAAAGTTGAAGCCTTTTTTACCCAATTACGAAGAAATGGAAATTGCGTCTTTTGTGGAACGTTTGCAGGAATTTGAAAAAAAAGCTCAAGATATTATTTCTGGAAAAGCAACGGAATTTGAGTTGTCTAGGATCCCTCTTTTGAAAGCTCCAAAGGGTTATTTCTCGGGAGCAGCGCTATGATTTGGAAGTTTTTTTCTCGTGGTTTGGGCTTGCCCAAAAACTACAAAGAGAAAATTGATTCTCAAGCTTTAGACATCGTTCGTGAATTGCAAAAAGCAGGACACCGAGCGTATTTGGTGGGGGGATGCGTTCGCGATATTTTGCTCGGAATTCCCCCTAAAGATTTTGATATCGCGACCTCTGCAAATCCTTATCGGGTAAAATCCGTCATTCATCGCTCTCAGATTATTGGAAAAAGATTTCGAATTGTTGTGGCTCGTAGGAAGAAATTATTGCAGGGAACAAAACAGTACGTGTTTCCTCCTCTTGATCGATCAAAGCATTTTTTAGAAATTCAAATTACAACTTTTCGAAGAGCTCCGGAGAAAACCCTTACGGGGACTTTAGATGAAAACGTTTTTGGAAATGAAAAAGATGATTCCGAAAGAAGAGATTTTACTCTCAACGGGCTTTTCTTGGACCCTTTTAAGGGCAAGGTCGTTGATTATGTGTCGGGACAAAAAGATATTTCTTTGAAGCAGATACGAACGATTGGCGAAGCCAATGCTCGCTTTGAGGAAGATCCAGTGCGTATGTTGCGAGCACTTCGCTTTATGATTCGAATTGGCTTTCATTTAGAAAAAAGCACAGAGAAGGCGTTAAGGAATAAAGCTTCCACTCTTTTGAATGCTAAAAAAGAGCGAGTTCGTGAAGAGTTTTTGAAGATGGCAAGGGAAGGTTATCTCTCAGAATACTTGAAGCGAACTCATGAGTACGGATTGTTGAAATATGTGAGTCCTGCTTTAGATCGATATTGGACTGCAAAGGGCCACGAGTTACCAAAGCTTATCAAGAAAATTGATGAGGCTGTTAAAAAGTATCCTTGGCCAAATCAGCATTTGTCAGCACCCTTCTTCTTTGTGATTTTGATGGGTCTTCACGATAATCATTTTCAAATTCATTCTGAATTAGAATCTGTCAAAGAAGATTTTTTAATTTCAAAAGCTGAAATGTCGAGTGTTGAAATCTTTATGCATATATTGAACAGAATGCTCAAGGGGCAGCGATGGAATCAAAAATTAGTCTTTTTGACAAGAAGAAATATCGAGACACAATCACAATTCTTTTTTGTCTTGAAACTTCTTGCTGAATGTTACGGCGCTCCCTATGACAAAGTTTGGGAGAGCAATGAAGAGCTTTGGCGTGACATGAAGAATCGACACTTCGCTCGCAGTCATAGGTTCTAGCTTTAGTTTTCTCTTAATTCCCCAAAATCAAGAAGTATTTTCCAGTCAACTATTTCTTCATAGTGCACAACGTTAATAAAAATAAACTTTAAGAATGCATTTTTCTCTTTCAAAACACTTTGAAAAGATTGTAAGAAAAAGATCTATGAGTTTAAACCGCTTTGATGTTCTAGGAGAATTAGTCGAGTTTGTATCTTTTTCAAGTGAAGTCGCAAGAGGTCAGGATGAGACCGCGCATCTTTTTGAATTTTCTCCTGAGGTCAAAGAAGCTGAAAACTTACAACACGTATTTTGGATTATCGGACCACAAGCTAAAGATGCTCGTGTTGATTCTTTTGTTGCCAGTATGACTCTCAAGAGTTTGCAGCGTGGATATATGAGTCCCCGCGATAATCTCTTCTTCACAACTCTTATTGGTTTCGATTTAGCTTCTCAAAATCTTGGCGAAAAAGAAGCGAAGCTTCTTTCTACAATTGAGCGTTGGTTGGCTCGTATTCAGCCTAAATGTGTCATCACTCTTAAGCGTGGTGAATCGACATTACGTTGTCATAAAATGACAGACCCTATTCACGATAAACTAACAGAGATTAGCGATAAAAATCTTTTGGCAACTGAAATTGTTTCTGAGAAAGAAAAGTCTGAAACACTTTATGATCGCATTTTGGATATTCTTCTCTCTAAAGACGTGAGTATTCTTGAGTTAGGTTTAGATTCTGTTCAGCGCTCTTTTGAAGAGTGTTCGCAGTCTGAGTGGAAACTTTCTTCCGGTCCAGCCCTTCGCTGGATGATCGAGAGTCTACCGTTTAAGATGACTGTGGCTCCTGAACTTCCTGTTCTTGAAGTGATTCCGTCGCTTGAAATTCCGGCAGAATTTAATCTTTAAGAGGAAATTAAATTTAACTGACAACACGGATATCGGAGAGATCACGATAGCGCTCGCCCCAGTCGAGCCCGTAGCCAATCACAAAGGCATCGGGTATTTCAACGCCTACAAAATCAGCATTGATATCAACTTCTCTTCGGCTTTTCTTATCTAAGAGAGCAACCAGTTTTACACTACGAGCTCCCTCTTCTAGGAAAAGTTTTTTAAGGGCTAAAAGTGTTCTGCCTGTATCGATGATTTCATCGACTAGAAAAATGTCACGATTTTTAATATTCAGGCCATTCATGTTTTCAACTTTTACTAGGCGAGAGCTTTCTTTAGCTGAGCCATAAGAAGAGGCTCTGACGAATTCCACTTGAAGAGGAAAATCAACTTTTCTTACCAAATCAGCCATAAACATCCACGATCCCTTAAGGATACCCACAAAGAGAGTGTCTCCTTCGTTTGGGTGTGGTGAGTTTTTCAGGTGGGTTGTGAGTTCTTGTCCTACCTTTTCAACAATAAGAGAAATCTCTTTAGAGGAAAAAAGGGGTTCTGAATTTTTGGGAATTTTTTTAAGGCTCATGTTTAATTTTCTTTCGTTTGAAATTTCTCGCTTATTTTTGCAAGTAAGATTCCTAATTCAAATAAGACTTGGAGAGGGATCATCATGAGAATCATACTCCATGGATCGGGCGGACTTAAGATAGCAGAGACAATCGCGTTTGCAACGATCGACATTCGGCGGCCTTTGGTCCATGTTTCGGCTTTGACCCATCCCCAAAGAGAAAGGTTGAGCATAATAGCAGGGATTTCAAAAAAGAGAGCACTCATGAAGATGATCCCGATCGAAGCGTTGACGTAAGAAGAGACAGTGATCATGGGAATAAGATCTGCTTTGCCGAATGAAAACACAGCATTGATGATAAAGGGGAGAATCCATAAATAGCCCGTAGTCGATCCTGCAACAAAACAAATCACAAGTGAGGTAAGAAGTGTTCCAATATGTTTTTTTTCACGAGGCTTCAACGCGGGTTTGATAAAAGCTAAAACTTCATAGGAAAGAAGAGGTGAAGCGATGAGAAGTCCAAAGACGATTGAAATGCGAAAGAGAACTCCTACTTTTTCAAAAAAACGTGTAAAGACAAGAGGGTTTTCTTTTCCAAGGTAAACAGCAATGGGCTGTTTAAGTCCTTCGTAAATAAAATCAGAAAAATAATAGCCAATCGAAGATCCAATAAGAATCCAAATAAAGCAGCGACGAAAGCGACGAAGAAGCTCATCTAAATGCGACAAAAGAGGCATCTTGTCGGCTTCAGCCGTGATCTGTTCCATCGCTTGGCTTTCCCTTTGTATCTTTGACTTCTGCGAGCTCTTTGATTTCTTTTAACTTTTGTTTTTCTTCTTGAAGAAGTTCTTCGTTGAGCATGACTTTGAAGTTGTTCAGTTGGGTTTTGAATTTTCCAATCCAGCGACCAATTTGTTGAGAAGTTTTAATTAATTCTTTAGGTCCCATGACCAAGAGGGCAATGGCAACGATGAGTAATATCTCGGGGAAACTGATTTCCATGTTTGAGCTTCAGAGCTTAGCATCGTCATAAAATGACGTAAACTCGTGTCTGTAGAGCTATGTAGAAGAAGCAGTGAAATTATTTTTTCTGGATTTTCTATTCGAGGAACTCGTACAGGTTTAGATCCCATGTGTACCCAAAGGATGGGGGCCTTGGTGGAGGGGGCTTCATAGGCGGCGCTGAGGAGCCTTGAGAGGCCCTTTACCCATTGTCCAGCGTCTTGGTGTAGAGGAGGAGTGAGAATCACGATGGGAGCCTGTTGAGAGAGTTTCTTTTCTGTAAGACTCAAAAGAGCTTGATTCTCTCCTTTGCGATGATCGTGGATATGAATGCTGTCTTGAGGGCGAAAGCTTTTCCATGTTTTGGCGTAAGATCCGGGTGGAACGATGACGTCCCACTTTTTTTGCTCAAGGGGCTTAGACCATTGTTGAAAAGTGCTTTCGCTGCCGAGGATCCATTCTTGTGAGGCTGTCCAAGCTTGATCGAGGAGTTCATTTTTTTCTTTGTAACTGTAAGAGGCAATCTTAAGGCTTTCATTTTGATTTTTAGAGATTTTTGTTTGAAGCTTTTGAAGTCTTGAAATTTTTAAATCAATTTCTTCTTCGCTTAGCTCTCCACTTTGAAGTGCCTGAACAATTCGATCTCGAGCTTGAAGTTGCCCTTTTTTTGACCAAACAATCAGGACCGCATCTACACCTGCTTTGAGACTTTCGATCACAAGCTCATTTAGGGTCTTGTTTCCTTCTCTTGCAGCAGTCATTTCAAGATCGTCGGATAATATAAAGCCCTCATATCCCAATTCTTTTCTGAGAAATTCGGTCATAACTTTTTTAGAAAGGCTTGCGGGTTTGTGATCGAGTGATGAGATTTCTACGTGAGCACTCATCATTCCCGCTAAACGTGGATCTTCGATTACTTTTTTAAAGGGAAGGAGGTCTTGATCAAGGAGGCTCACTTTGGATTCTGGATTGATGATAGGAAGAAAGTGCGCATCTTGAAAAGCATTCATTCCGTGTCCAGGAAAATGTTTGGGAAATGGAAAAGTCCCGCCTCTCAGGTGTCCGTTTATGAAAGCTTGGGTCATGCGTGTGATGACTTCTCCATCTTCGCCCCAGACTCGATTTGCAAGAAAGTTAAGAGAGTCTCCACGATCCATGACCGGTGCGAAGTTGATGTCGACTCCTAACTCAGCAAGTTCACGCGACATTAAAAAAGAAATTTTCTCAACAAGTTCTGTGTCTTTAGTCGCAGCAAGTGCGGATGCATCGGGTATAAAAGAAAGTCCTTTTTTAATTCGTTGAACTTTTCCACCCTCATGGTCGATAGCGGTAAGGAATTTTATGTTTTTTTCTTTTTCAAGAGTTCTTAAATTTTGAATAGTTTTTTTGAGTTGCTTTGAATCGTCTGAGTTCCATCCGTAAAAAACAACTCCTGAGGGTTGAATGTTTTTGATTTGATCGAGGGAGTGGTAGCCCACCCAAAGTAATTGACCCGCTTTTTTCTGTAAAATCTCTAAAGAGCTTTGAGCGATAAGAGAGTTAAGGCTTAATAAATGTGCACATGTAAAGATATAGAAGCTCTTTTTCACTCTTATTTCTTATCGATCATAAAGATAGAATTTGGAGAGA
>JBAXJW010000053.1:0-8682 GCA_037137635.1 bacterium
TAAGAAAACGCTGGGGGGATCATTTTATGATTCGTCGAGCATTGGGCTATCCAGGCATCATTGTAAACCCTGTTCGTGAATCACTTAAAAGATTTATTTCGTGGATAGGGCTTTCCTCTAAGCGATATTCTCTGGCGAGACTTTGTAAAGCGGAATTGGATCAGCGACACCCTTTGTTGATTAATCTTCCTATAGGGTTTCGTGTAGGTAAAATTGCCTCTCAAGAGCGTTTGCTTGAATATTTAATGGAATCTTCTAAGGGAGATCTTTTGATAGTCCCTTTGGTTTTCATTTGGAGACGGGTTGGTCGAAAAATTGAAATCAAAGATGAAGATTTAAGCTCGCGTTTGATAAAGACTTTAAAGAGTCCTTTATTGGTTCCTTGGTATTTTCTTTTGGGAGATCCTCAAAAACCCTTGGGATTAAGAAAGTTTATTATGATGTTGCGGGGTTATTCTCGAAGTGTTTTGAGAATGGCAACAGTTGTTGAGGTTTCAAAAGAGACAAACCTTCAAACCTTAAGAAGAGAGTCTATTAGGGCGATTCAAAAAGAAAAGCGTGTTGCCTTGGGGCCTGTGTATAAACCTTCTCGTGGAATTTGGGAGCAAATTTTAAGAAATCCTGATTTTTTGGATTTTATTGAAAAGCTTTCTTTAGAAGAAAATATTTCTGAGAAAAAACTTCTCAGGCAAGCTCGTGGAATTTTGAAAGAGATCGCAGCTGACTATTCTCATCCAATTATTGAACTTGCAGGGTGGTTACTCGAAAAAGTTTTTCATACTATTTATCAAGGGTTTACCTTTGACCGTGAACAGCTCAAGAAAGTTCGTGAAACGGCTAAAGATGGAGTTGTTGTTTATGTTCCCAATCATAGGAGCTATTTAGATTTTCTTGTTCTTTCATATTTTTTATTTAGAGAGCAGATGGTCCCTCCTCATGTGGCTGCTGGGTTGAATTTAAACTTTTGGCCTATTGTAAATATTTTTAAAGGCGGAGGAGCTTTTTTTATTCGAAGAAGCTTTCGAGGCGATCGCTTATATGCTGAGATTTTGCGTTCTTATGTTTTAGTTCTTGTGAATAATAAAATAAATCTTGAATTTTTTATTGAAGGAATGCGTTCACGAGTAGGAAAGATGACGCCTCCCAAATATGGGATTTTAAAAATGATCGTGGATGGTCATCTTCAAGGAAAGTTAAGTGAAAAGATTTATTTTGTACCTGTTTCCATCACTTATGATCGAGTAACGGAAGATCAAGCCCATAAGCGGGAATTAGAGGGCGGCACTAAAGTGAAGGAAAATGCTTTCAATGCTTTATTGGGGTCATTAAAAGTTTTACTAAAACGCTATGGCCGAGTTCATCTTCGTTTTGGAGCCCCGCTTTCTTTAGAAAAAAGTATTCAAGAAATTTCTGCTCGTTCTCACCCTGACCATGATGATTTTTCTCGTTGGATTGTTCCTCGTATTGCTTTTGAGATTTGCCATCAAATTAACTTGCAAACTCCTGTCACAGCAGCTGGTCTTGTTTCAACCGTCCTCATTGCCCGAACAGGTGCGGCTCTTTCAAAATACGAACTTGAAAAGTGGTTAGCACTCATAGATCAAGATTTAGTGAGAATGGGAATCTCTAAAGAACCTGAGCTTGAGGCAAATTATCAAATTGAATGTTCAAAGGCATTACAGCGACTTATTCGTGAAGAGATTGTTCAAGAATATTCCCTTCAAGATGGCGGAGTAGGGCTTCGTATAGTTGAAATTCAGCGAATGACAGCTTTGTATTATCGAAATACAGCCCTTCATGCGTTTGTTCTTCCTGCAATTTGGGGGCTGTCACAAAAGAATATTGACCAAGCTTTAGAGCTGCGTTCTCTTTTGCGTTTTGAGTTTTTCTTTCAAAATAAAGATGAGTTTATTGATTCTTTAAAGAAACTCCCTCCAGAAATGCCTTTTGATTTTTATGCTTATCTCTTAGAAGACGTTATTGAGAATATTTATTGGTGTCTTCAGTACCTAACTCTTCGAAGCGATTTAGTTCTTGAAGACAAAGAGTGGTCTTCGAGATTGTTAAAGTTTGCACAAGAAAAACACATGGAAGGTGAAATTCGTCGCAGAGAAACGGTGAATACTCATTCGATTAAAGCCTTTATTGAAATGGCTAAAAATGAAAAATGGTTACAAAGTCATGGTAGTAAACAGCTGACGGTCTCTTTAGAAGATTCCGTTGCGTCGACGAAGGAATTATGTAAAAAGTTTCTCAGCTCCTTTGTGGAATGGGATCGAGTAAAAGAATTGTGCCTCCAAAGAAATCTAAACGAATCCAAAGTTTAGCGCTTGAATTAGAAAATCTTTATTCTCTCTATCATCGTAAAGACCTCATGCTTCGAGATCCCCTGGGTCTCGTCAATTCAAAACTCAATCATCAAGATTTTGAGCTTGTCTCTTTTGTCTCGGCTGGGCTCTCATACGGAAGAGTCGAACAAATTCAAAAAAGTTTAATCCACTTATGGATAAGGCTTGAAAAAATTGGATTGAAAAAAGAGGGAGAGGGTCTAACAAGTTTTCTTGTGGATAACTCATGGAAAAAAATCGAGAAAGAACTTCACTCGGCTTTAAAGGGATGGGTTCATCGATTTAATAAAAGCGAAGATATTGTTTCACTTTTCCATGCCTTTAAGAATATTTATTCAGAGTATGAAAGTTTAGGGGCTCTTTATTCATCTGTTTCCTCTGATGATTCTGAATTCAAAATTGATAAGTTTTGTAAAGCTTTAAGATATTCAATTTCAAGTCTTGAGGAAAGAGAAAGGGTGCGCTGGTTTACGTGCGCGCCTTCAGAGGGAAGTACTTGTAAGAGATTGATGATGTGGATGCGATGGGTTTTAAGAGCAGACGACATTGATCCTGGTCTTTGGACGCTTCAGAAAGTGAAGCTTCGTTCAAGTGTTGGCCCTCATGAAGCGTTTATTCCAATGGACACGCATGTTCATCGATGGGCTCTCGAGAAGAAACTGTTATCGACAAAAAACCCTTCATGGAAAGCAGTTCGTGAATTAACAAGCGTCTTAAAAGAGGTCGATCCCCATGATCCGATTCGTTTTGATTTTAGTATTTGTCATCAAGGAATGGAGCGCTTTCGTGAAGAAAAAAGATCAATCAAAGATTAAGTTTTCTCGCTAATCCATTTGTCTTGAATGTCGTAAGTTTTTTCATTGTTGATGAATGAGTAGGTTCCATCTGAATTCATTTGCCATCTTTTGGAGTGAGAGGACTTCAGGATTTCGATGTACTCCCATAATTTTTGACGTGTTTCTAAATGTAATAAGGGGACCACGAGCTCCACGCGTTCTTGGAAGCTTCTTCGCATCACGTCTGATGAGCCGATGAAGAATTTTCCTTGAAGAGGATCTTTTTTTCCATCGCTAAAATAATAAATTCTGGAATGCTCAAGAAGTCTTCCTAAAATTGAGCGAACATGAATATTTTCACTTAAGCGAGGTACTTCTGGAAAGAGAGTTGTAAATCCACGAATGACTAATTCAATTTTGCATCCAGCTTGTGAAGCCCGATAGAGCGCTTTGACGATATCTGTATCGTCCATGTTGTTACATTTGATAAATATTTGAGAGGGTTTTCCGTTGAGAGCATGCTGTCTCTCGTGCTCAATAAGTTCTAAGATTTTTTGTTTGAGATTTAAGGGACTCACAAGAATTTGTTTAAATTCAGAACGACCCGCCATTCCTGTTAGATAATGAAAGCCTTTAATTAATTCTTTTGAGAGCTTGGGGTCTGCGGTCAACAGTCCTAGGTCGGTATAGAGTTTTGCAGTTTGAGCATTGTAGTTGCCTGTTCCGACATGAGCATAGGTTTTTAATGAATCGCCTTCTTTTCGAACAATAACGATAATTTTTGCGTGAGTTTTAAGGTCTAAAACTCCGTAAATGACATGAACCCCTGAAGCTTCAAGTTGTTTAGCCCACTGGATGTTTCGCTCTTCATCCATGCGTGCTTTGAGTTCAACAAGACAGATAACGCTTTTTCCATTGAGAGCAGCACGAGTAAGAGCATCGATGATGGGGCTATGGGTTCCCGCTCGATAAAGAGTCATCTTAATGGAGAGAACTTCGGGATCTTCTGCAGCTTCTTTTAAAAAATTTTCTACAGAATCAGAAAAAGAATCATAGGGATGATGAAGGAGGATGTCCCCTTCAGCAATGTTATCGAAAACACTTTTTTGATTATCAAGTCTGGAGGGAACTTGGGGGCTAAAGTTTTTGTATTTGAGTCGAGAAATTTTTAAGTTTGTGGGGGCATCGACTTTTTTAAAGGGAAGGGAAAAGGGGATTTCAGAAAAGTCTTCGCTTTTGATCGAAAGTTCTCTTTGAAGAAAGTTTTTTGCCCATGGATTCATGTCTCCTGAGAACTCAAGGCGAACGATCTCTGAGTATTTTCGCATTCGAATTTCTTCTGCCATAAGCTCAAGAAGATCTTCAGCCTCTTCATCGGTTTCTTTTTTCTGAGCTTCAAGGCTTCGAATCACTCTAAACGAAAAAACAGCTTCCACGTCTACGTTTGGAAGAATTTCTTCTTGAAAAAAAAGAACGATATCCAAAAGGTTTACAAAAGTATGTGTTTTGTTATGAAAGGGGAGCTCTGTCCAGAGTGGAGCGTTGGGAGGGAGTTTCACGCGCACAAAGTATCGCTGATTGCGATTTTTTCTTTTCACAACAAATCCGAGTGAATAGCTCAGATTTGAAATAAGAGGAAAAGGGTGTCCGGAATCCACAACCATAGGAGTCAGAAGTGGAAAGATTTTGCTTTCAAAATGTTGATGAAGCCATTTTTTTTCTTCTGAGTTTAAAGAATCTGGGGTTGTTAAAATAATATTGTTTTTTTGAAGAGAAGGGAGGATTTCTTTTCTTAAATTTTCAAAACTTCGATCGGAAAGTTCTGTAACTTTTTCAAGAAGAGAGCGAAGATAAGTGCGTGAGACTTTTGAGCGAAAGGGCTCTCTTTCTTCGATCCTTTTCATGAGGGCCATGAGTTTGCCCACTCTTTTCATAAAAAACTCATCGAGGTTTGAATGGAAAATATTATGAAAATTTAAACGCTCTAACAAAGGAACTTCTTTTGATTCGGATAAATTTAAAACACGCTCATTAAAAAGAAGCCAGCCCAGTTCTTTATCAAAGAATTTAGGTGGGATATTGCGTTCTTTTGTGTTCATAATATCCTAAGATTCAATGACTAAAGCACGCAGGCCTTGGAGGCTTTTTTCGTGGCCTCGAGTGGGAGTGGTAGATGTTGGTTCAAATGCAATTAGAGTCATGGTTGCTGAAATTACAAACAACGAGATTCGAGAACTTCTCAGCAAAAGATTTGCTCTTCGTTTAGGAAAAGATGTTTTCAATAATGGCGGCACTTTAAGTTCTCGGACGCAGACTAACTTGATTGATGTTTTCAGCCAAATAAAGAATATTTTTAACGATAACAAGGTCAACTTATACCGTGCCGTAGCGACAAGTGCTCTTCGAAGTGCTCGAAATCGTAAGAGAATTTTAAGTCGGATTCGAAAAAATACAGGACTTGATTTGGAACTCATTGAAGCTTCTGAAGAAGAGCGACTCGTTGGATATTCACTCCCTGAGTATGCTCGAAAGGGCAAAACTCTTTTGATGGATCTAGGTGGGGGTAGTCTCGAAGTGGGAGCTTATGATCGTGCGAAATTGCAAGGCATGAGTACTTTTCCTTTGGGCGCTGTTCGCCTCTTAGCTTTAAAATCATCTGCTGCTAATAGTTCTGTTCATTTGTGTGAACATATTGCCCTTAAGTGCGAGAAGGACCGGTTTTTTCGTGAATTTGTAAACGCAAAACATCCTCACTTAACAGTTATAGGAAGTGGAGGAAATATTCGGGCTCTTTATCGAGTCAGTCGTAAGATATTTCATAAAAAATCTACTTCACATCCCAAGTTAAGTTGCCAAGAAATTTCTTTGCTCATTCAAAAGTTTGAAAAGATGACTCCAAGACAAAGGCATAACAAATTAAAATTACCTCTTGATCGAGCAGATGTGATTCTTCCCGCAGCTTACGTCTTTTATGAAATTCTCAATTATCTTAACGTCAAAGAAATTGATGTGCCCTCTGGTGTGAGTTTACGCAGAGGGATTCTTCTCGATTTGCAAAAAGAACTTTTTTAAAATGTCATTCCAAGTCCAAAAGTATGAACAGTTAATTTTTCACCCTTTAAAACGCTTCCAATTGAGTAATCAATTTGTAAATTTTCTTTGTTGTAACCTAGACCTGCACACGCAAGTTGAGTGTTCCAGGAAGCAGCTTCTCTGAGACCTGCTCGCAAGGAAAGTCCGTTTCCTTTAAGACTATACTGCGCGCCTACGGCCCATGTGATTTTGCTTTCATTGGGAACTCCAAAAAGAGGCGCCTCTGAAGTAGGTGAGTATTTTTCAAGCGCAGCAGTGATCGTGAACTCTGGTAGAAGATCGTAGTTCAGGCCTCCTGCAAGGACGCGAGTTTCGAGATTTTTATTATCGCCTAAGATGTTTTTGTATACGGCACCTATTGTGAGTTGAGGAAGAAGTTTAAAAGCAGCGCCAAAATCTCCATTCCATGATTGAGCATCAAGAGCAGGAGTGCCTGTTTTGTTTCGTGCGGAATAACGGACTGTCATCCCTACTCCAAAATTTTCTTGGAGTTTTCCGAAGAGAGAAACATTGAGGCCTTGGTAGGCTTGCTCACTGTCTCCTGAAGTATAAACTTTTGCAGCATCATCTTTTTCAACGTTTCTTCGAACATAGGCAAAACCTGCTCCTAGAGCTGTCGATTTTGAATCAAAAATACTTGCAGAAAGCGTTCGTGCTGAACTTGAGAAATTTCCGTGGACTGAATACTCACTCGCAAAAGCTCCAGAAGCTGGATTGAGCAAAATTGAATCGTGAGCTCCTTTAAGAGAGTAGGCTGCTCCACCTAGCGATTGAGCCACAGGGCTTAATAAAAAGAGGGGGTCTCCTAAAAGGTGACTTGGTGTAGACTCTGCAAAAAGAGGCATTTGAAGGCTTAACAAAAGACTGAAAGCTAATAAAAAGGCATTTGAGTGTATTTTAAAGATCATTTCGAGGCTGATAATTTTTTTCATAGGTGTCTAAAAAAAAAGCATAGCATGCTTTTAAATCACTAAAAGGAAAGCTGGCCTTCATTTTAAAGTCGTTTGATTGTTAAGATCACTGGCCTGAGCCTTGCATCTCTTAGGGTATGATGAGGGGTTTTCATAATTTTTTTAGTATTGTTCTTTTACTAGGGCTTTCGACGCATTTTTTACATGCGGGCGGTGGAGAACGAGGAGACGAAGGGGATCTTAAAAAGAAAGAGCCTGCTCCTGTTGTTCATAAAGAAGAAAAAAAAGAAGAAGTTGTTGTTGAAGATGTGAAAGAAGAAGAGATTGAGGAATACGTTCCCCCAACTCCCGTTAAAAAAGCTAAGAAAAAACGTCTTCATAATCATGGACATTTAGATTTTACTTTTAATTATCAACTCGGACCTCAAATGGGTTGTTTTACAGGCAATGCTTGTCAGTCATTTGTTCCAATCAATCGCATGTGTGGTGGTGGAATGATTGTTCAAGGGATGGCTCAAGGATGTGCTCCTCAATATCGCGCAGTACCTGTGCAAACAGTTTATGTTTCTGAAATGCCTTCTCGCTTTATGGCGGGTGGTCCAATGAATGGAATGTATCCTGGAATGGGAATGAATGCAGGTATGGGTGGATGTGGAATGGGTTGTTCTCCCACTCAACCAATGATGGTGATTAATGCAACTCCACAACCTGTGTGGGCAACAGCTAACTTCATGCCTCGATGGAATTCTTTTGAGGCGACAATGAGACCTGTGTTTCCTCCGCAACCTCAAGCGGTTTTCAATGTGCCTCAACAGCACACACTTAACCCTCGAGATATTCAACAGATCTATCGTCAGTAAGTGTCCAAAATAGCCGTGTCACTCGCTTGCCCAAGGCACTTGGGCATGACTAAAATCAAGGGCTATGGGACGTAAAGTTAAAAAAATTGTGATTCCAGTAGCGGGTATGGGAACTCGCTTTCTTCCTGCAACAAAAGTTTTACCAAAAGAACTTTTACCTATTGTTGATCGCCCTATTATTCAACTTATTGTTGAAGAATGTGTTTCTGCCGGCCTTGAAACAATTATATTTGTCACCTCTCGCCCAAAAGTCACTCTTGAAGATCATTTCGATCCAGCTGATTTAGCGAGTTGGAAATTACAAGCTGCTGGTAAGGGACATTTGATTGAAAGTGTTTTAGAGCTTGCTAAAAAAATTCAAATTATCAGTATTCGCCAACATGTTCCTCGTGGTCTTGGTGATGCAGTTTTAAAAGCAGAAGCAGTTGTCGGTAAAGATCCTTTTGCGGTTGTTTTGGGTGATGATATTATCGTTAATCACGAGGGGCCTTCTGCTATCGGACAATGTCTCAAAACATTTGAAGAAAAAGACTCAGGATCGGTTGTGGGAATTTTAGAAGTTCCCAAAGCTGAAACAAATAAATACGGGATTGTTGATTTTAATTCTTCTGATGGGAGAGTTAAAAATTTTGTGGAAAAACCTGCTCCCGAAAAAGCTCCTTCAAATTGGGCGCTTCCAGGAAGGTATATCTTT
>JBAXJW010000054.1:0-8665 GCA_037137635.1 bacterium
TCGGTTAAGCGTATATTGGCTTATTCAAGTATCGCTCATGCAGGATATATGTTGCTTGGGCTGACTTCTCAAAACAGAGAAGGTCTTTCTGCGATCATGTTTTACATCGTTGTTTATTGCACGATGAATCTTGGTGCTTTTTGGGTTGCTTCACTCGTTGAAGATCGAATTGGCGGAGATTCATTAAAGGATTTTAAAGGACTTGCTAAAAAAGCCCCTCTTCTTGCGGTTTTGATGGCTGTCTTCTTGTTTTCTTTAGTGGGCTTACCTCCTTTTGTGGGATTCATTGGAAAGCTTTACCTCTTTATCGCAATCTTGGGCCAAAAAATGTACGGGCTTGCTTTGCTTGCAGGGGTAAATTCTGTCATTTCTCTCTTTTATTACGCAAAAATTTTAAAAGCGATGTTCCTCGAGAGGGTTTCTGAAGAAACACTCAATATTCAGGGGCAAATCCCTAAGTTTATTCTTGTGATGTTGTTTGTTTTGGCTGTTCCTAATTTAGTTTTTGGTCTTTATTGGGAACCCTTAATGTCATGGGCAATGGCTTCGCTAGACTTTGCTCGCTAAGCCTTTGTTATTTGTCAGCTTTTCTATTTGATAATTGCCACTCTATGACCTTGGCGCTATGAAATAAGATGGGCTTTTGCCCTTTTTGATGAACACGCCTGATACAAACCTCTTAGGAATTTTTGTCATGTTTGCCTTCGCCTCCGTCGTTGTTGGTGGAGCTTTTTTTGTCGGTCGATTTTTAGGACCCAGAAGATTATTTGGTCCCAAAATTATGTCTTACGAATGTGGAATTACTCCCACAGGTGAAGCGCGTGATCGTTTAAGTGTAAAATATTACCTCGTTGCGATTTTGTTTTTATTGTTCGACCTTGAAGCAGCTTTCTTGCTTCCGGTTGCACTTGCCTGGCCTCAGCTCAAAGCTGTGGGAATTGTGGGCATGCTCACAACTTTATTTTTCCTCGTCTTTTTTGTTTTAAGCATTTGGTACGAATATCGTGTCGGTGCTGTGGAATGGGAGCCTTCATAATGGCAACGCAATTTGAAAGTTTTTTTGAAGAATTAAAAAGTAAATATAATATTACAATTCGAGAGTCTGCTCCTTCAGAGCCCGAGCTCAAAGCTAGTGTTGAAAACTTCAAAGAACTTTTGAAGGATTTGCAATCACGAGGCTATGTTCATATGGCGGATTTAACAGCTTATGATGAAGCTCCAGCTTCTCCACGCTTTCATGTGGTTTATGAATTAATTTCTTTGCAAAGTAAAAAGCGTTGTTCCGTTGTGGTTCCTGTTGCTGATTTGGATCCTAAAATTTCTACAGTGACTGATATTTGGAAAGGTGCTGATTGGCTCGAGCGAGAAGTTTTCGACATGTATGGAATTGTTTTTGAAGGCCATGCGGACATGAGGCGTATTCTTTTGCCTCATTCGTTTAAGGGACATCCGTTGAGAAAAGATTTCGTAGTCGATTATCGACAAGAATTTGAAAAAAAAGTTGTGGATGAGGGAATGTTTGATCCTTTTGGAACAACTGTTGTGCGTGGACAAGGAGTTAATTCCTAATGGCTACCGAAAAGAAATATGAATTCTCATCTGAAGTTGAAAAAAGATTTCAGTGGTTACTGACTCGTTATCCAACAAAAGATGCGGTGTTGTTACCTATTTTGCACCTAGTGCAAGATGAAAATAAATGGCTCACTCCTGATTCAATTGAATACGTTGCAAAACGAATGGACTTGAGTCCTGCGCGAGTTCGCGAAGTCGCAAGTTTCTACACAATGTTTCGCCTCAATCAAAAGGGGCAGTATGTTTTGCAAGTTTGTCACAACATTAGCTGCTATTTGCGTGGGAGTGATGGCGTGATTGAGCACATTAAAAAGCGGCTCAATATTAAAGAAAATGAAATAACTCCAGATGGTAAATTCAGTCTTGAACGCGTGGAGTGTTTGGCTTCATGTGGAACAGCACCTGTTCTTCAGGTGAATGGTTGGGATTATCACGAAGAACTCACGATCGAAAAAGTCGATCGAATTATTGATGACTTATTAAAAGATAAAAATGCTTACCTTGATTATGAAAAACGTATTTCTGAAGGGAGTGTCGCATGAGTCAAAAAATTCTACCCCTTCACCCGCTTGAAAAAAGAGTTTTGATTGCTGGATACGGTGAGGATAACTCATGGACAATTCAGCATTACGAAAAAAATTACAAAGGTTACGAAGCTGCAAAAAAAGCCGTTTCAATGCCTGCCGATGACATTATCAAAACAGTTAAAGATTCAGGTTTACGTGGTTTAGGTGGAGCGGGTTTCCCTACAGGAATGAAGTGGGGCTTTATTCCTAAAAATTCAAGCAAGCCAGTTTATCTCGTGTGTAATGCCGACGAAGGAGAGCCCGGAACATTTAAAGATCGTCAGATTATGGAGCATTGCCCTCATCGTTTGATTGAGGGAATGATTGCCGCTGCGGTCGCAATTGGATCCAAGACTGGCTACATCTATGTGCGCGGTGAATTGCGTTTGGCAATTAAGCGCTTAGAGGATGCCATTAACGAAGCTTATGCAAAAAATTATCTTGGCCAAAACATTTTTGGATCAGGCAAAGCTTTTGATCTAACAGTCCATCCTGGTGCAGGGGCTTATATTTGTGGTGAAGAAACAGGATTGATCGAATCTCTTGAAGGGGATCGAGGTCAGCCTCGTTTGAAGCCACCCTTCCCTGCGATTAGCGGAGCCTTTGGTGGACCAACGATTGTGAATAACGTTGCAACTCTCGCGCATGTTCCTGGAATTTTATTGAACGGCGCAGAGTGGTTTATCAAAATGGGCAACGGAACAAATCGTGGAGCTGGAACGGCCGTATGGTGCGTTTCGGGCGATGTTCAAAAACCAGGATTTTTTGAAGTTCCAGTAGGTACAAAGCTTTCAACAATGTTGAATGAAATTTGTGGTGGGCCGTTGACTGGTCGAAAATTCAAAGCGTGTTTTCCGGGCGGATCTTCTTCTCCTCTTTTAAAAGCTGAAGAGTTTGATGTTCCTATGGATTTCGATACCCTTGCTGCAAAAGGAACGATGATGGGAAGTTGTGCGATTATCGTTGTCGATGACAGCAGAAGTATTCCTGAAGTTTGTATGCGTACAGCACGCTTTTACGCACATGAAAGTTGCGGTCAGTGTGTGCCCTGTCGCGAAGGAACAAAGTGGACCTATAAAATGCTTCGCCGTGTTTGCAGTGGTCAAGGAACCAAGAGCGATTTGAAAAATGTTCAGAGTGCTTGCGATAACATGGCTGGAAAAACTATTTGTGTTTTATCAGATGCTTGCGCAATGCCGGTGACGAGCATGTTGAAAAAGTTTCCTGAAGAGTTTGAAAAACTTTTGATACCTGAAAGTGAATTTACTCCAGAGCTTCCAAAAGTTTCTGGTCAATTAGGATCTGTATTGGATGCTATTCGAGCGAGGCAGCAGTCATGAGTGCTGAACTGTGGTCAGCCATAGTTGCTATTGCCTTAGGAGTTGCTGTTCTTACGGGTGTTCCATTGATGGTTATCGTTGAAAGACGTGGATCTGCTTGGATGCAACGTCGAAGCGGACCCAATCGTGTAGGACCTTGGGGTTTAATGCAACCCATGGCGGATGCGATTAAGTTTGTTTTCAAGGAAGAAAACGTTCCCGCAAAGGCGCATAAGATTTTGTTTCTGCTTGCTCCTGCTCTTGCAGTGATTCCTCCTCTGATTTCCTTTACGGTGATTCCTTTGGCGGGATCTATCAACTTGGAAGGAGTAGAGTTTCCCGTTCAAGTGGCAAACATGAGTGTAGGGCTTTTGTTTTTGCTTGCGATTAATTCCATGCACGTTTTTTCCGTTCTGACTGCCGGATGGGCTTCGAACAATAAATTTTCTTTGATGGGCGCTCTTCGCGCAAGTTCGCAGATGATTAGCTACGAAATTGCGATTGGAATTTGTATCGTTGCACTTGTTATTACTTACGGAACTCTCGATCTTCGTGAAATTGTAAAGCTTCAAGAGGCAGGGTCGTCTTTGCCAGCTTGGGGAATGTTTATGCAGCCTCTGAGTTTCTTTATTCTTTGGGTGTGTGCTTTTGCAGAGACTAACCGATTACCTTTCGATCTTCCTGAAGGAGAGTCAGAGCTTGTTGCGGGTTATCATACAGAATATTCCGGAATGAAGTTTGCTCTCTTTTTTATGGGTGAATACGCAGCAATGTTTGTCGCATCTGCTTTTTTAACAACCCTTTTCTTGGGTGGTTATAACGTTCCTTTTCTATCTGAAGAAACAATTCGAAATTTTTTCATAGCAAAAGAGATGACTCTTACAATGGCTTCTGCAGCAACATGTGCTCTTCAGGTTGTTTCGTTTGCTGTTAAGGTTTTATTTTTCATGTGGTTTTATGTTTGGATTCGATGGACTCTTCCGCGTTTTCGTTATGATCAATTGATGCATCTTGGATGGAAGGTTTTGCTTCCTCTTGGAGTACTAAATATTTTTATCACAATGATTGTGAGTTATTTGAGGTCTGTATGAATCAAGCAACTGATTTAATAGCGGGAGCCCCTACAGTTTTTATGTGGGTCGCAAGTTTTTTTGCAATATTTTTTGCCTTGATTGTTTTTGTAAGTAGCAATCCTATTTCATGTGCGGTTGCTCTTATGGGAACTCTTTTTTCAACTGCAGCCTTGTACTTCTCTCTTGGAAATTTCTTTGTCGGAGCTATACAGATTTTGGTTTATGCCGGAGCGATTGCGGTTCTTTTTGTTTTTATTGTGATGCTTTTAGATTTAAAGCCTCAAAAACTAAAAAACCTACCTGGTCGGTTCCCTTATTTTATTTTTTCAGGATTGGTAGCGGGACTTCTTGCTTTGTTTTTGTTTAGAACAATTGATCTCGTACCAAAAGGAACTGAGGATACAAGTGCTTCACTTTTAAGTGCAACGCAATACGCTCAGTATTTTCTTTCTCAGTATCAAGTTCCCTTTCAAGCTGCCGGACTTCTTGTTTTCGGAGCTATTTTAGGAGCGATTGTTTTGGCGAGAGGCCATCTCGGGAAAAAGGAGCGTTCATGATCGCCGCAGGACAATTAATTTTTTCAGTCGCGATATTTTTATTTTGTTTTGGAGCGCTTACTTTTTTTACAAAAAGAAGTGCTGTTGTGGCCTTGATGGGAATTGAGCTCATGCTTAACGGTGTGAATTTAGTTCTTGTTCAAGCGGGGCAGATTTATAAAAACGCAGAGGGAACTTCTCTTGTTCTTTTTGTGACGCTTGTTGCAGCCGCAGAAGCGGCTCTTGCTCTTTCTATATTTGTGATTCTGTATAGAAAATACGGAACACTCACTCTTGAGAATTTTCGTTCTTTGAAGGGCTAAGTGAAGGGTAAAAAAGGATTGAATAAATGACAGATGTTTTAAACATTGTAGAAGCTCCTTTGAGTTGGATTATTTTATTGCCAGCTGCTGGCGCACTTTTAAATGGATTGTTCAGATTGAAGCCCATGCTGAATGGATTGCTTGCAACGACCTTGTGTTTTTCAGCTTTTATTCTCTCGATTCTTCAATTTTTAAAATTTCCTGAAGCTTCGAAGCTTGTAGATCCAGGCTATCTTTGGTTTCAGGCCGGTCATGTAAAAGCTCAGATGGGATTTGAACTGACACCTTTTATGAGTGTTATGTTGCTGATCATTACAGGTGTAGGAACACTCATCCATCTTTATGCAACTTCTTATATGAGCCACGATAAAAGTCAGGCTCGTTTTTTTTCGTATTTAAATTTATTTGTCACTTCTATGTTGGTCCTCGCTCTTTCAAGCGATTTGATTGGAGTCTTTTTGGGATGGGAAGGCGTAGGTGTTTGCTCTTACTTGCTCATCGGTTTTTGGTTTGAAGAAGACAAAAATGCTCGTGCAGGAATGAAAGCTTTTATTACAAACAGAGTGGGTGACTTAGGGTTTTTAGTCGCTCTTTTTGTCGCTTTTGCCTACTTTGGAACATCCTCTGTTTCGGGAATCATGGAATGGATTGCCGATCCTGGTCGTGCAGCGGCATTGCCTGTATGGGTGCTTACTGTTTTTGCTTTAGCTATTTTTTGGGCGGCTTGTGGAAAATCTGCGCAAATTCCTTTGTACATTTGGTTGCCTGATGCGATGGCAGGCCCTACTCCCGTTTCTGCTTTGATCCACGCAGCGACAATGGTCACTTCAGGCATCTTAGTAATTGTTCGTTTGTGGCCTATTTTTGCAACACAAACAGAAGTTCTCACAGTGATTTTTTGGGTTGCGCTTTCAACAGCATTGCTTGCTGCTCTGATGGCTCTTACTCAAAGAGATTTGAAAAAAGTTTTAGCTTATTCAACAGTTTCACAATTAGGATTTATGTTTGCAGCCTTGGGAGCGGGCGCTCCAACTGCGGCCTTCTTTCATGTCGTGACTCATGCATGTTTTAAAGCTCTTCTCTTCTTAACAGCAGGCTCTGTGATTCATGGAATGCACGATGAGAAGGATATTTTTAAAATGGGTGGACTTAGAAAAAAAATGCCTTGGTCTCACCTGGCCTACCTTGTGGGCTGTGTTGCGATTGCAGGTTTTCCCTTTACGTCTGGATTTTTTTCGAAGGATCTCATTTTAACAAAAGTTTTTGAATCTAGGGGTGTGCTTGGATATGGCCTTTTGTTGTTAGCAGCAATGCTTACGTCTTTTTACATGTTCCGCTCTTACTTCCTGACTTTTTCTTCGACTGCGAGAAGTCACGAAGCTGAACATGCTCATGAGAGTTCTGCAATGATGATTGTTCCTCTTATGCTTTTAAGTCTTCTCTCGTTACTTGTGGGTTGGCTTGAAATTCCTCATATGTGGGGACATTTGCAGTATTTTTCTCATTGGGTTGAAAGCTCAGGAGCGAAAGCTGTTGAGGGCCACGAAGTTGAAGCAGCAACAGAATGGATTTTGATGGGAATCGCAACAGTTGCTTCTCTCGCATCGGCTTTTTTTGCCTACGTGAAATACAAAAAAGGTCCTGTAACTTCTTCAGAAAATTTTGCGTGGAAGTTATCTTTCAATAAATTTTATGTAGATGAAATTTATGATTCTTTTATTTTAAAACCCTTTAGGAAAATTGGAACCTCTTTAAGTGTTTGGATTGATGAGTATGGGGTGAATGGAACTTTGCACGGAAGTTTTGCTTCTTACAGAATCACAGGGCAGCTTGCTTCAATCTTTCATACGGGCTCAGTTCAAAGCTATGCTCTTTTGATGCTTTTGGGTCTTTTAATTGTGTGGGGAGTTGTAAACGTATGGTAAGCGTTCTTTTTTGGCCGCTCTTAAGTATTCTTGTCCTTGTCCCTTTTAGAAAACAAAGCTGGGCTCAGTGGGTGAATCTTTTGCTTCATCTCCCTTGGGTATTTTTTTTGATTGAATTGATAAAAGTGACTCCTTCGGGAGCTCCTTTTGGATTAATGGAAACTTACGAAACTTTTCCACTTTTTAAAAGTGCATTTATTTTGGGCGCCGATACGTTAAACGTTTCGCTCATTGCTTTAACTGTTTTCTTAAGTTTTTCTTTGAGTTTTTATTTCATAGGACATTCTAAAATTTCTCAAAGTTTTTTGATTTTATTTCAGCTTCTAAATTTTGGAACAATTGGATCGCTTTTGGCTGCTGATGCATTTCTTTTCTATATTTTCTGGGAGTTTATGCTTATTCCTTTATTCTTTCTCATTGGAATATGGGGTTCAGAAAATCGTGTTTATGCGGCTTTGAAGTTTTTTTCTATGACTCTTGCAGGATCTCTGGCTCTTCTTGCGGGAATTTTTTTCATTGTTACAAAAACAGAAGTTCAATCTCTTGCATGGTCTGAGCTTTCACGAAATGCAGAGATGTTGAGCGTTGCAGCTCCTTGGTTAGGATGGGCTTTCTTGCTGGCGTTTCTTGTAAAAGTTCCTGTTTGGCCCCTGCATACATGGTTGCCTGATGCTCACACAGAAGCTCCTACGGGTGTTTCTGTCATGCTCGCTGGTATTTTATTGAAGCTCGGGGTTTATGGAATGCTTCGCTGGGTTCTTCAGGTGTTCCCAACTCTTTATTGGAACTCTACTGATTTATTATTTGCAGCGTCTGTTATCGGAATTATTTTGGGAAGTTACGGAGCTCTTCGCCAGACAGACATTAAGCGAATGATTGCTTATTCTTCGGTCGCGCATTTGGGTTTTGTTGTTTTAGGTGCAATCTCCACAAATGCAACAGCACAATCTGGTGCATTTTTTCAAAACTTTGCACACGGCTTGAGTACGGGACTTCTATTCTTAAGTTTTGGAATGATTTACGATCGGACTCATTCTCGAAAATTAGACGAGTACGGTGGTCTTGCCTCAACGAATCCCTTTTTGGCGTTCACTTTTGTCTTTGCCTCTATGGCGAGTGTTGCTTTGCCAGGTTTGCCAGGCTTTGTTGGAGAGTTTTTGATTTTATCGGGAACTTTTTTGCAAAAAGGGTGGTGGGTTTTGTTGCCTCTTTTGGGAGTTGTTTTGGGTGCTATGTACACTCTTCAACTTGTAAAAGGCTTGGTGTTTGGAAAGGTCTCTCCTCTTATTGAATCTCATCCTATTTCTTTGAAGTGGAATGAGTATGTTTCCATTTTTCCATTTTTAGTAGG
>JBAXJW010000055.1:0-8463 GCA_037137635.1 bacterium
GTATATAGAGAGCTTTTCGTTTTTTGATGATCGAATGATAGAGGAGTTGGTGAAGATTAAGTTCACGGAAGAAGAGAAGTCAGTGCTTAAGCAAGAGATTGAGTACAGAAGAGATATACTTGGAATAAAAGATCTGATGCCTGCGGAGCAGATGATGATCTTGGATCTTCGAACAAATTTAGCAGATGATTTACTCTTATATACTGACAAAATTGCGATGCGGTATTCAGTCGAGTTACGTGTACCATATTTAGATCTAGATCTCGTAAAGTTTGTGGAATCTGTTCCGCAATTGCACAAAGTGAATAGGAAGCAAAATAAAATTCTTCACAAAGAACTAGCAGAAAAGCTTCTTCCTAAAGAGATTGTTCATCGAAAGAAAAAAGGTTTTTATGTTCCAAGAACGAAATGGTTGCAATCGAGCTATGCAGAACAGTTAAGAGATCAGATTTGCTCAGACAAGATTTTCTCGAATTTATTTAACAATTATGAAGTATCTAGGTATTTTGACTTAAATAGAAAAGGTGAGAAAAGCTATGAGGATCAAATCTTTTCTTTGTCGAATCTTTGTTATTGTTTGAAATATATCTAAGTATTCTGAATTAAGTATTTTTATCAAAGCGTTCAAACTCTAGGCGTTCTTTTTTAAGAGGAGGGCTTTGAGTGTCTATGGATTCAACACGGCTTAGGCCTCTGTTTTTAAGAACTCTTTGAAAGTTAGAGTTACACGCATAACTAAGACCTAAGAATTGAGGTGCCCACAAGTTTTCGCATTTGATAAGAGTTTCCTCGGTGTAGCCTTCTGGGTTAACGCCAAATCCAAAAGGATCGTGAAACCAGATGCTTGCTTTGTTTCCGGGGGAAGCAGCTTCTAGGGAATTCAAAATTTGAGGACTTTTTAATGATGAGAAAGAAACGGAAATCCTTTTTTTAAAAACATCCTCGATTATTTTTTCTATAAGAGGAATTTCAAGTTCCCATTTTTTTTGAGATTCAAAAAAGGGAGTCGTGTCTTTTTCGATCGCAAAATATGAATGTTCTATGTCAAAGGCAGGAGCCAATAAATTAAAGAGCATCCAATTGGTTCCAATCCCTAGTCCAAATTCTCCGATGACAGGGTTTTTAATGTTTTTTTGAAGAATATATTCTATTGCGGGTTTTACAAATACCAATAGAGATTCTCGAAAGGCGCCTTTAACAGAGCGAAAGGGCTCGCCCAATTGGTTGCTCCAAAGAGTGGGGCTTCCATCTTGAGTTCGAATCCATACGTATTGATCGTCAAATGAAGGATCTTTGCTCATGTTTCATCCATAGAAGGTCTTGATTAAAAATGCAAATTACAGAAAGCTCTTCTTTATGAGAGACCCTCGTTACAGTGGTTTTTGGAAACGTTTTGCGGCAATTAGTATAGATTCTCTTCTTTTGTTGCCCTTTTCTATTTTGTCGTCCCAGTTAATGTCGCGAACAAATGGAAATAAAGAGTTTATATGTTTTTTGGTGTTGGCTCCTCTTTTGATTGGAACTGTTTACCAGCTTTCATTGATTATGAAATTTGGCCAAACAATTGGAAAGATGCTTATGGGGATCACTGTTCTTTTGGATGATGAAAAAACTTTTCCAAAGGTGATTCCAATTTTGAAGAGAATTCTTTTTATGTCTTTACCTACAATTATTTCTTTATTTTTGAATAAAGAAGCTATTTTGAACGGATCATTTTTTGAAGTGAAAAAACAAGAAACACTCAGTTCCGATGAAATGACTTTCTTGTTAATAGCATTTCCTTACTATCTTTTAGATTTAGGAACTTTTTTTATAGATAAGCGAAAAAGATGTCTTCACGATATTTTTGCAAAAACCGTTGTCATGAATCGTTAGCGCATATTTTTTGCGGAAACTTTTTTACGAGCACGAATGTTTTTTGGAGTGACTTCCATCAGTTCATCTTCACGAATCCATTCAAGTCCGCGCTCGATTGTCATAACACGAGGAGGCGTGAGGACGATTGCATCGTCTTTATTCACAGTTCGAAAGTTCGTGAGTTGTTTTGTACGACAACAGTTAACGTTGAGATCGTTTTCTTTTGCGTTTTCACCAATGATCATTCCTTCGTAAACTTGGGCACCATGTCCGATAAAGAGAATGCCACGATCTTGCAAGTCCACTAGGGCATATGAGCTGCTTTCTCCTGCACGGTCAGAAACAAGAGCGCCAGTTGTTCGGCGAAGGATTTCTCCTTTAAAGGGCTCGTATCCTGCGGCTAAAAAGTTAAAAAGACCTAAGCCGTTTGTTTGGGTCATGAATTGAGAGCGCAAGCCAATGAGTCCTCGAGAAGGAATAGAGAATTCTAAGCGAATTCTATCTGTTCCTCTTTGAGAGATGTTTTGGAGTAAGCCTTTACGACGCTGAAGAATTTGCGTGATTGTTCCTTGTGCAAAAAGCGGAAGGTCAAGAATCGCATGTTCCATTGGCTCGTGAGTTTGGCCGTCGACTTCTTTAAAGAGAATCTGGGGTTGTCCAAGAGCGAACTCGTAACCTTCACGGCGAAGAGTTTCCGCTAAGATAGAAACTTGCAACTCGCCTCGAGCTCTTAAGATGAAGCGATCGGGAGAGTCGGTTTCCTTAAAACGAAGGGCGACATTCGTCATCGTTTCTTTAAGTAAACGATCTCTGAGCTTGCGACTTGTGACATGTTCGCCTTCTCTGCCAGAGAGAGGTGAGTTGTTTACGAGCCATTCTACTTCGAGTGTTGGTTCGTCAATTTTGATACGAGGAAGCGCAAAGCTTGCGGGTACGAAATCAGAAGTCCTTTGATCGGGAAGGACTACGATTGAATCGCCAATTGAAATATCATCGATCCCTGCAATCACGGCGATGTCGCCACCAATAACTTCTTCTGCTTCTACTTGTTTAAGTCCATGGTAAGTATAAAGAGCTTGTACTTTGAATTGTTTTGTTTTTTGAGCCCCATTATCGTCTATTCCGATGACGGCAGCCATTTTATTTCGAGTGATTGTGCCACTTTGTACTTTTCCAATTGCAAGACGGCCAAGGTATTCAGAATATCCAAGGTTTGCAATCAACATGCGAGCAGGTTGATCTTGGTCGATCTTTGGACAAGGAATTTTTTCAATCACGAGATGGAAAAGAGAATCTAGACTTGTGCTTTCAGCAACAGCTTCTAGCTTTTGAGCAGCTTTTCCTTCGCGAGCAATCGCAAATATGTAGGGGAAGTCACATTGTTCTTCGCTTGCACCTAATTCGATAAATAGGTCAAAGATTTCATTCAAGACTTCATCGGGACGAGCATCTTTACGGTCAACTTTGTTGATAACAACGATGATACTGAGATTTTTTTCAAGAGCTTTCGTCAAAACGTAGCGAGTTTGGGGGAGCGGGCCTTCTGCTGCGTCTACGAGCAAGCAACATCCGTCTACCATCGACAAAATACGCTCTACTTCTCCACCAAAGTCAGAGTGTCCGGGGGTATCGACGATGTTGATTTTGTGATCGTTAAAGTGAATCGCTGTGTTTTTTGCAGCGATTGTGATCCCGCGTTCGCGCTCAAGATCCATGGAGTCCATCATTCGCTCAGAAAGCTGTTGATTGGAACGGAAGGTTCCTGATTGTTTTAAGAGTTCGTCGACGAGAGTTGTTTTACCGTGGTCGACGTGAGCGATGATAGCGATGTTTCGGATATTCTGAAATAACACAGTGAAATGATTGTAATAGAGGTGTTAGTCGCTTGCAAAGGAATGTTTGTTCTTTTTCGAACAATACTTACTAAAAAAGAAGGATCTTCTCTGTCCCATCTTCTTTCCGAGCTTGTTCAGAATATGATGTGATGAAATCTACAAGTTTATCGATGACAGAATAAGATTTGAGAGTTGTATCAAATGTACATCCATACAGAAAATGGTTACGAGAATTTTCTTCGTTTTCTTGAACACGTTTTACATTTACTTTTACAGCAAGATAGGTTTTGGCCGAAAAATAAAGCCTTAAGTCCACATCTTCCCCAATGTTATAGAAGCTGCCTTTGGGGTCCATCTTAAAGCTAATTCCAGATTTAGAGATATCGACAATCTCAACGGCCTTCATGCCAGTGGTTTCAGCAATTGTGTAACAACCTAAGATTCGACCAAAAAGAATCCGCTCATATTCTCGTTTTAGGTCTTCTTGTTTTGCTGTTCGAACTTCACCAATTTGGATTAATTTACCTTCGTTATCAGACATTATTTTATCTATCGGATCATTGAGGGGTCACTTTAAGTCCTCATGTATTTTTGACGCCAGAGTTTTTAGGTGAGCTTTAAAACCTAGAAAGAGCATTTAAGGGCTAGCTACTTGAGTCCCCTAAACGAAAGCTTAATGTGTGCCGCAAATGTTTGACTATAAAAGCAAGAGGCTTTGTTCCTTTCTATTGTTGGGCGGCTCTCTTTTGAGTTGTGAATTGTGGGCTATTAGCCCTTCGTTGTGTGTCTCTGTTCTCAGGGGGCGCCTTCAAAGAGATCCCGAAATCGTGGATTATTATCTTCATAAAAATCCCAAAGCATTTGAGCGATTTTTAGATCACGAAAGACAAGTTGCGCTCGATTTATTGATGAAAAATGTAGAGAAAAATGGGGCAGTGGCTGCCGCGAGTTCGCGAGCAGAACCAGATTATGGGTATCATTGGCGTCGTGATGGAGCCTTAATTTATCGCGCTCTTTGGAGAGAAACAAAAGATGAATCTCTTATTCGAAAATACATAGCCGCGGACTTAGAGATGCTTCAGCAGGCAAGTCCTGGAAAAGCAAAATTTAATCTCGACTTAACTCCTTATGCTGGGATTTGGGCTGAGCCTCAAAATGATGGGCCTGCTTTAGATCTTTTACTATTAAGTGAATATGCGCATTTTCTTTTGAATCGAGCTCAAGCAGGAGATGCTGGCTACGTTTATAATCATCTTTACACCTCGAATCCTCGTTCTCCTCAGTTGATTACCTATCAGGCAGAATACATCATGAATTTTTTCGATCACACAAATGATGTGGAGCCTTGGGAGGAAGGTTGGGGTCGGCACTTCTATAATGCAAAAGTACAAATTCAATCACTTACGGAAGCTGCGAATCTTGCGGATTTTTTGTGGGATAGCGTGGCAGCTGAACAGTATCGAAAAGTTGCTTTTGAGATTCAGCGCTTTCTTCAAAAAGAGCATTGGGATGAAAATCGAAAGATTTATCGTTCAACAGTTCATCATCCAGAAAATATTTATCGTCCTGGGGAGTACGATTGGCGAAAAAATAAAACTGAACTGGATATTGAAGTCTTGCTTGCTTATTTGCACACGGATTCAAGAATAGACGATTCTCGTTTGTTGAGTACGTTTTTTGAATTGAGAAAAGCTGCCCGAGCAGAATATCTTTTAAATCGAACAGAGCAAAGATTTAAATATGCATTGTCGATGGGCCGCTATCCAGGCGACATGTGGGATGGAGTTAATCGTACAGGAGGAAATCCTTGGTTTATCTCTACCTTTGCAGCAGCCGAAATGTTTTTTAAACTTGTCGATAATTATAAGGAATCAAAAGTGATTATTGTGGACCGGTTGAATCGTGATTTTTTTGTTGAATTAATTTCAGCTTTTGAACCTGAAAAAGCTGAAGTATTTTCGCAACTTCAGCTTGAGTTGCATTCTCATGAAATTAAACAGTCAGAGGAACTTTATTCAATTGTTCTTAATGCTTTAAAAAAAGCTGGTGATGAACAGTTGATGTTGGGGCTGAGTCACACCTCGCCTGATGGCCGCATAGATGAACAGTTTAACGGCTTCCATGGTTATATGCAGGGAGCGCAAAACTTAAGTTGGAGTTATACGGCCTTATTAACGGCTCTTAGTGCTCGAGAAAAGCTTCTTGATTAGGTTTTGTTTTTTCTAACTCGGTATTGCAAAGTTGAGCTTTCTTTGGATCTTTGTTTGACTGATTTCTGCAAATTGCTCATACCAATAGTATGGTTTCAACTCTGCATCCTAGACCCTTTCGAGTTTTTGCCGGATCTTCAAGTCATGAATTAGGAAATCAAATTGGCGCACATTTGGGTGTCCGTTTGGGTGATTCATTACTTTCAACTTTTGCAGATGGAGAAACGCGTTTTGAAATTCGAGAAAACGTCCGGGGTTTGGATGTTTATATCGTTCAAAGTACCAGTTTTCCCGTGAATCACAATTTGATGGAACTTTTAGTGATGTGCGATGCTTTTCGTCGCGCCTCTGTCAGAAGTGTTTGTGCGGTCCTTCCTTATTATGGATATTCTCGTCAGGATCGTAAGCCAGCTCCACGAACTCCCATCACAGCACGTTTAGTGGCCGATCTAATCGAGGCGGCTGGATTTGATCGGCTAATTTCTGTTGATTTACATGCAGGCCAGATTCAGGGCTTTTTCTCTTTTCCTGTGGACCATCTTTTTAGCATGAATACTCTTTTTCAAGGGATTCGTGAAGATCTTAAAGGCAAAGAGCTGACCGTTGTGAGTCCTGATGCAGGCGGAACAGAACGGGCTCGGGTAATGGCCAAGAACTTTCAGTGCCCACTTGCGATTGTAGATAAGCGTCGTGAGGCCCCCAATAAGGCCAAGGCTATGAATTTGATTGGAGACGTAAAGGGCCGAGTGGCTCTTTTGGTGGACGATATGATTGATACAGCGGGGACTTTGGTTCAGGCTTCGACCCTTTTAAAGGAGCAGGGAGCAACTGAGGTTTGGGTAGCTGCAAGCCATGGGGTCTTTTCGGGGCCTGCTTTAGAGCGTTTGGAGGACAAATCTATCGATCATGTGGTGGTTACCGACACTATCCCCTTGAAGGAAGGCTTTAAAAAGCTTAGTAAATTACGTGTAGTCACTGTTGCGCCCTTGATTGCGGAGACGATTCTGCGTATTCAAAGAAACGACTCTGTGAGTGCGCTCCTCGAGTAGGAAAAGTTAGTTAATTATTAAGTTTAGGAAATTAAAAGAATATGGCGAAAGAAATACAATCAAATCTCCCTTTAGAAATTTATCCCCGCAGCGGAAGTGGAAAAAACGAAGCTTATCGTACTCGTCAGGCAAACTTGATTCCTGCAGTTGTTTACGGACCTAAAATTGGAAAAGAAAAGGGTCAAAGCAATTCAACTGGGATTGCTGTTTGCTTGGATCCAAGAAATTTTATTCTTGTTTATCAATCAAAGGGCCGTACAACTCTTGTTGATTTAGCTCTTAAAGAAGGAGCTCCTGCTGAACTTCAAGGTTCAAAAGTTTTGATCAAAGATCTTCAAACACATACACTCAAAAGAGATGTTGTTCACGTTGATATTCTTCAACTTGATTTGACTCAGGCTCTTCGTGTTTCTGTGCCTCTTAAATTTGTGGGTAAAGCAAAAGGATTAGCTGACGGTGGCATCTTGTCTATCGTATCTCGTCAGGCTGAGATTAAATGTTTGCCTGCTGATATTCCTCACGAAATTGAAGTAGACGTTTCTGATTTGGGCGTGAATGAATCTATTCACATCCATCAGTTATCTGATAAATTAAAAGATTCCAAGTACGAATTTATTTTCGATGCAGACTATACTCTTTGCGCGATTGTTCCGCCTGAAGAAGAAAAAGTTGCAGCTCCAGTGGCAGCTGATTCAGCTGCTGTAGGTGCAGCGGCTCCGGCTGCAGGCGCGGCGGCTCCGGCTCCTGCTGCGGATGCTAAAAAAGACGCTAAGAAATAAGGCGGCTTTTTTTGGATTTGCTGTTGGTTGGGCTTGGTAATCTAGGCCCTCGTTACAGTCTCACTCGTCACAATGCAGGTTTTATTTTTGCTGATTACTTGGCTCATGCTTTGAGTCTTAATTTTCAGCAAAAATCTAGTTGGCAAGCAGACTATGCTTGTGGCGAATGGATGAATTCAAAAGTTCATATTCTAAAGCCCCAAACATTTATGAACCTCTCTGGAAAAAGTGTGTCTGCTTTTTTGAGAAATTCAAACTTGAGTGTAGAAAATATTGTTGTGGCTCAGGATGAAGTCGAAATTCCCTTTGGTGAGCTACGCTTTAAAAAAGGTGGCGGAGACGCAGGTCACAACGGATTAAAAAGTCTTCGTGAGGAGCTAGGATCTGGTGAGTTCTATCGACTCCGTATGGGTGTGGGAAGATCTTCTAATCCTCAGCAAGATTTAGCGGATCATGTTTTAAGTCGCTTTGATAAAAGTGAAGAACAAGTTTTGATGAAAATGCTTCAAGGCTGCGAAGATGTTTTGTCTGTCTTTTTGAAGGAAGGACTTCAAAAGGCTCAGATGAAAGCGTCACAAATCTAAGAAAAATCTTAAAACGGTATTCGTTTATAAAAATTGATAAAAAGTGTTTCGAAGCCTATCTTGTTTTTTATGGCTCTTGAATGTGGAATCGTCGGATTACCAAACGTAGGAAAATCAACTCTTTTTAATGCGCTCACTTTGGCGGAAAA
>JBAXJW010000056.1:0-8364 GCA_037137635.1 bacterium
AGAGTCAGATGCTCATTCACCTTCGTCGCCCAAATTACCCACACTAAAAAAGCCAACATAGAAATGATTCCCGCAGCAAACAAACGATGCCCTATCTTGTGAAAAGAACGTGAAAAATATGCAAGCGCTGCGACAAGAAACAATACAGAACTCACGACAACAGGGACATTACCTCGAGGCACCTCTTCAAAGCGCGTAACAATCGGCCCTCCCTCATATTCACGATATTGATCTTTTACTTGAGCTTTAGATCCATCCGGAAGAGTTTGTTCCACTGTACGCGCAAGATAGAGTCGTCCTGTTTTATAAAACTCTCTGCCAGCCATCATCAAAACCAACATCATCGACAAAAGCGAAAGCATGCCGCCAATTTTTTTGATCGAAAACTTATTTTTCAAGAGATGCAAAAAAGCCAAACTTGCAGAAGACATAATGGCTCCATACGAAAGCATTCCAAAAACAACGTGAATTCGATTCCAATAGCTTTGCAGAGCAGGAATTAAAGGCTCCACCACTTTATTGGGAGTCATCACACTCATGCCCATGAGCAAGAAGATAAAAGGCGTTAGCACCACTCCCGCTAAAGTCACTTTCCACTTAAAGAGCGCCAGATTCAACAATACACTCGCACCCCAAGCGAAGAACACAAGACTCTCATAAAGATTTGTCCAAGGCGGCCGCTCCAACCCACCCTCATACCAACGAGTGAGTAAGCCAGAAGTATGCGAAAGCAAAGCCGCGAAAGCTAAATACTTTCCGATAAAAACCCATCTGCTTTTTTGAGGATCTCGCAAAACTCCGATGAAAAGACAAAACATCGAAGCCAAATAAATAAAAGCTGAATAATTTAAAAAACCTACGGACCATTCATGAAAAGTCGAATTCATTTCAAGCCTCTCCTTCTTTCATTTTCTTACCAATGACATGCTCGCTAAGATCTTCACTTAATTTCTTGAGCTCTGCTTCAAAACTATGAGGTAAACGATGAGTTGTGCCTGTAAAGGTTACAGCTATTTTTTGTGAGCTATTTTTTTCGACAATAAAATAAAACTTCTTATGTTGAAAAAAGAGTGCATAAAAAGTTCCCAGAACCATTCCCAAACATCCCAACCAATAAACAGGAGCCCCGGGATCGTATGAAAGCTGTAAGCCCGTAAAGTAGAGCGGCTTATAAGCATCCATCACAATTGCCCAATCTTTCTCTCGACCAAAATCATAAACAGGATCATTTTTGAGAACCCAAAATGGTTCTCCTACAAGAGTATCTCCACGAGCCTCTTGAACCTGTAAAGCAGGCCCACGCCCTTCGATGTCTTCCACAAACTTCACAGGAACAAATGATGTTTTAAATTGATCTATCTTTTGAACCTGTCCAAGTTTTGTTGAAATGTATTTTTGATCCGTAAAAGAAGAATTCGTCCCATCAGCCAAAAGTGATGATTTACGAATTACACGCAAATCCAATCGATAATCTCCAAGCGAGCCATAACTCGCTTGATAAAAAGTATACTTGCCCACCTCGAGTGGATCATTCACTCGAATAGTTTTAGAATTAACAATTGCACCCGTGCTTCGATCAATCACATTCAAATGAGTTGCAAATTCCTTGGGACGCCCTGGAAAATCTTTATAAAACTCAACATTAAATGCAGAAGCTTCGACTCGGTAATCCATCATCCGCTCATTGAGCAATCCTTGATTCCCAGGAGGACGCTCCAATCCTGCGTCACTTCCCTCTTTGAACATCAAAAAAGTATCGACTGCCGCACCTTCAGGAACGTTCAGCGTGCCTTCAAAACCATAAAGCCCCGACCAAATAGCTCCCGCAAAAATCAGTAAGAGCGAAGTATGAACCAAATAATTTGCAAGGCGAGCCAATTGATTTTTTTGCCAAAAAGCTTGCCAGCGACCTTCACCCTCTTCAAGAATCGTATAATTGATCCATTTTCGATGAGCCCACTTATCAAAATCTTTTTGAATACTTTCAAATTGAGAAAGACCCGCTTCAGAATGGTAGCGATGTTCCTTTTCCTTGAGCTCAATCGCTTGTGCCTTTAAGGCAACGGGTTTTGCAAAAGCAAGCTTCCACATTTGCGGCCAACGCTCATAACTACAAATAACAAGATTTACAGAAAGCAAAACCAACAAAGAAACGTACCAAAAGGAATGATATGAACGAAAAAGCTGAAACCATTGTCCGAACTGCCAAAAGTCATAATCATACTGAAGCCCTGGATCGACACTCGACATATTTTCTTGCAGAATAACTGTTCCAGGAATCGACAATAAAAGAATCGCAAAGAAAATAAAAAACGTGAGCTTCACTGATCCCAATGCAAGCCAAACACGATCGACAAAGGACCAGAAATTCACAACCTTATTTCTCCCACCGCCCGAAGAACTGGTCAAATAAAGTTTATCTCTCTCAAGCCCCATATCTGCAAGGACATATCTGATAGGATTGGCTAAGTGATGAAGCCCATTGCCCATCCACCCGGAGAACCTCAACTGAGACAATCTTTTTTTAGCCTTAGCCCGGACCACGTCCTAAACTCAGTCGAAGAGGCCCTTCAGAAAGAATATCCAGGGTTAAGAACGACAGGCAAAAGCTCAGCCCTCAACAGCCTCGAAAACAGAGTCTTTGAAATAGAAATTGAAGACGAAATTCAAGGCGAACGAAGTATCGTCGCAAAATTTTATAGACCGGGCAGATGGAGCCAAGAACAAATTCTTGAAGAACATCGTTTCGTTCAAGAACTTAAAGAGGCTGAAATCCCAGTCATTGCACCTCTTCAAGAACTCCAAAAAACAGATGATGGAATTTACTTTGTTCTTTTTCCCAAGGTCAGAGGTCGCCTCAAAGACGAACTTCACCCAGAAGAGTTGCGCCAGCTTGGACGCTTCGTAGGTCAAATCCACACAGTGGGAGCTCGCTTTCGCTCAAAGTATCGAAACAAACTCAGTCTCGAAAACTACGGACGACAATCCCTCGAAACGCTCTTAAGCTCTCCTTTTTTAAATGAAAATATTCGTCCTTTTTACGAAAACGTGTGCCTAAAACTTTTCGAAATCATTCAAGTCAGAATGCAAAACACCTACACTCAAAGCATCCACGGTGACTGCCATGTGGGAAACGTTTTGTGGAACGAGACGGGTCCCTTTATTCTTGATTTTGACGACATGCTCGTTGGCCCACCTGTTCAAGATTTATGGATGATCTCAAAAGGACGTAGCGAAGAGGATCTCCGCTTAAGAGAAGACTTTTTACAAGGTTACGAAATGATGCGCGATTTTGATCGAAGCTCGCTCAGTCTCATAGAGCCTTTGCGAGCTTTAAGAATGATTCATTATTCAGCATGGATTGCCAGAAGATGGGAAGATCCCTCATTCCCCAAAATGTTTACTCAGTTTACGACTCAGCAATATTGGAACGAAGAGATCGAAGCCTTAAACGAGATACTCGAAATTCTTAACGGGTATTAGACTTCACGTCAGCTTTGACAAGATCGCTCTTCGCAGAAGTATCACTTTTATCATAACTCGCTCGTGTCTCCTGAAGCACTTTATGATCTTCTTCAATTAAGTGCATAGCTGCCTTGAAACTATCAGTCGTAGAAATCCAAAAACCAAGAGCTATCAAGAAAATTGTTTTTTTTAAAAATTCTTCTAAAGGATTATGCATATCTTTATCATATCCTGACACAACAAAAGTTGAGTGAAGATTTGGTTAATTCGCCTTCACTCAATGAAGATCTTAATATTTATTTGTATTTAAAGTTACTCTACGTCGTCCAAAACATCGGTAGCTTCTCCACCTTTTAACAAATACATCTCGATAAAATCCTGAATATCTCCATCCAACACTTTGTCGACGTTACTGGTTTCATGTTGAGTTCGCGTATCTTTGATTAATTGATACGGTTGCAAGACATAGTTTCGAATTTGCGATCCCCACGAAATGGATTTCTTGGTTGCATTGACCTTGTCTGCTTCTGCCTGGCGTTTTTGAATTTCCAACTCATACAAGCGAGCCTTCAACATTTTCATCGCTTTTTCGCGGTTTTGAATCTGAGAACGCTCCGCCTGACATTGAACAACGACGCCAGTTGGCAAGTGAGTCATACGAACCGCTGAATCCGTTTTGTTGACGTGCTGTCCTCCAGCTCCTCCCGCGCGATAAGTATCCACGCGCAAATCTTCCGTGCGTACTTCTACATGAATATCATCATCAATCATGGGATAGACAAACACACTCGCAAAGCTTGTGTGACGACGAGCGCTTGAATCAAAAGGACTGATTCGAACCAAGCGGTGAACTCCCACCTCGGCCTTTAAAAACCCATAAGCATTTATTCCTGAAATTTCAAAAGTAACAGAGCGATAACCCGCACCATCTCCATCTGTAAAATCAACAACATCCGCTTTGAATCCTTGTTTTTGAGAATAGCGCTGATACATGCGCGCCAAAATCGCAGCCCAATCACAGGCTTCTGTTCCTCCGGCTCCAGCGTTGATCGAAAGATAACAATTTCCTCCATCATTTTCGCCCGAAAGCATTCGACTTAATTCAAGCTTGCGCAATTCTTCTTCGGCACTTTTAAAACCATTCGCAAATTCTTCTTGAGAAGAAGAATCTACCTCGCCCATTTCTCCGCACAATTGATGAAGGGCCTTTAGATCATCGACGTTTTTTGAAACTCGAGAAAAGGGATTCAATACACTTTCGAGCTGATTTTTTTCTTTTTGAATTTTAGTCGCTTTCGCATTGTCATTCCAAAAGGTTGGCAATGTTTCAAGATGTGTAATCTCTTCTACGCGACGACTTTTTCCAGTGACGTCAAAGAGCCCTCCCTAGTTGAAGCACGCGTTCGCGAAATTCTTCAACTCTAAGTCCTAATTCTTTGAGGCTAAGAGTTTCCATAGTGTGTTTGTAACAGCTTGCAAAAAGGACTTCAATCTTGTGATGAACCGCAAACAATCTTCATGATTTTCTTTTGAACAACTCTCATGCGCTGACGCTCTTTGAGAGTTACTTTCACATGATCAAAACCCAAAAGATGTAAAACTCCATGAACAAAAACTTCAGTCAATTCCGTTTTGAAATCTTTTTTATAGCGCTTGGCATTTCGAAGCACTGTAGGCAAAGAAACAATCAACGTTCCCATGAATCCTTCGAGATGATTCTCAGGACTTTCTAGACTCGGAAAGCTCAAGACATCCGTCGTGCGATCAAGCTTACGAAATTGCTTTTGATAAGAACGCATTTCTATATCTTCACAAAGATGAAGTTCTAAGCTTTGAGGCCTGCCCCTTTTTTCAAGATAATAAAGATACTTTTGATCAACATTAAGCTCCTTCAAGACAAGCCCCAAGAGACGCTCAAGAGCCTTTTGCGAAAGCGGTATCTTTGGGAAATCTGGTGGGGCGGAACTCTCTGTCTGACTCAACAAGACGCTTAGGGGCGCCTTTTTTGCTTTTTTCTGGATCCTTGAGCTTTGATTTGCCACCCTTTTGAGCACCTTTGTTTTATAGGACTAAACTCCAATAATATCAGCAATAAACTTGACACTCCCCTCTCTGAAACCTACAACATCTGCATGGCAAATACGAAATCTGCTCAAAAGCGTACACGTCAAACTATTCGTAAAACAGCTCGTAACAAAGGTGTTTTAACGGCTGTACGTTCTGCTATTAAAGCTGCTAAATCCACTAAAAATGCAAAAGCTTCTGCTTCAGGAGCGGATACTCTTAAAGTTGCAGTTTCTAAGATCATGAAAGCAGCTTCTAAGGGCGTTCTTCACAAGAAGACAGCAGCTCGTTACGTTTCTCGCTTAACTCGCGCGACATCTAAATAATAAATTTAATCAATTTAGGGTATTTGAGCCAAAAGACCGAGAGCATCGGCTCGAGTGCTTTTCAACGATAAATCGCATTTGCACCACCACTCCAAGACCTCGGGCCTAAACTTTAATTTCTTGAGTTTCGTAATTAAAAAAGGCGGCTCTCCAACAACTTCTTCATTCAAGGCAAGTTGAGAAGAGATTTTAATCGATTTTCCTAAAAGAGCTAAGAGACGAATAGGATCTTCCCCGTCTTTTTCAATAAGATGCTGAGAAAGCTGCAAGAAAACTTTTCGATTTCCACTCAAAGCCGCATCCACCCATTCGTATGAGAGGTTACGATCACCTTGAAATACCCGAGTGCCTCCCGCAGCAGAATCACCCCAACCAAGAGCATGACGAGCCCACTCGTCTCCACCCAAGACCCACAATTCCATCCAATGTTTAAGCTGTAGGATATCTTCAATCTCTTGAGTGAGAAGAAAATTAATTTTCTCAACACTCAATTGCGCGCTCAAACTCTCATTAAAATAAGTTGCCCATGGATAAGAATGCGAACACGAACTGCCATTCAAAATGCGCAAAGGAGAAGAACTTAAAAACTTTTCGCCCTCACTCGAAACAAAAAGCCAATTTCCCTGAGGAGAACTCAACTGAACAAGCCTTTCCCAAACTCTTTTAGCTTCGTCAGGCCACTTATGAGGATCCGTTTTAAGGTGAAGATAAAAAACCTTTGAGGAACTAAAAAAATCAAGAGCCGAAAAATCTCCTTCGATATCTACTCCTGGTCCCTCTGCTTTCACTTCTACAGCTAAAAATTGTCTTTTTTGCTCCACACAAAGAGATCGAAGGATCTCTCTTTCATAGCCCGAAAGCTCTTCGGTCAAGGACACCCACGAAGCTTGTGTTGATAATTTTATTTTAAAAAAATCTAAAATTTGCATTTAAAAATCATCCACAATTTGAGCTTTCGCTCTTCTAAAGATTTTTTCACTTAGTTTTTTCACAAGCAAAGCTTCACGCGAGGCGTGAATTTGGGGCGCTTCTGCAGATCCCCGACTCAACTCCAAGCGATCGGTAAGTTGGTAAAAATCTTTTTCCGTAAGAACGATCGTCCACAACTTTTCTTTTGCAGGATTGAGTTTCGTGATCTCGATTCCTAAAGTAATCCCCACAGATTGGGCGCTTAAGAAATTATCCCTCAATCCCCCCTTTGCCTCAGTTTCACTGGATCCTTTAAAAGCAGTGGGACCCCAACCCTTTGAAAACTCTACAATTTTTGCAAGAATAAGCGCTTGGCTTTCGTCTGCTGATCGAACAATTCGAACACCTCGAACTCCCGCAAGCATTTCACGAAGCTGGCCTGTGAGATCATTCAAATCAAAAGTTCGTGCAGTGCGATTTTCTATAACTGGAATAAAGAGCTTCAATTCACTTTCAGGAGAACGCGAATCGCCCGCATGATAGGAGCAGGCCGAAAGCAAAAGAACAAAAGCCCCCGCGAAACCCCAAGCTCTTGCTACCCGGCGTCTTGTGGGCAGAAATTTCACGATCTTTTCGATTCTGTTTTTCATCTCTTGGCTACAATCAGGTATAAGATAGCATCGTGAGCGTGGAAAGCACCAAGATCAAAAGTTCCTTAAGCGGCATGCCCATTCTCATTTATATAAGAGCTTGGAAGCTCAGCACCACATCAATTATTCAAAGCCACGTATTTTTTCAAGGAGTTATAGACGGTCCTCAAGGGAAAAGACTTCAACTTCGAATCCCAGACTCAACTTGGAGACAGGAGATGATCTACCAAAAAGACCATATCCTTAAACGATATAATGGCATTTGTTTATCTTTGGGCATGAATCGGATGTGGCTTCCTATTGAATGTCATATCGTTGCTTTTTAGAGATTTTCTTTACTACTTCGCTAACCAGAATTTTTCCCACTCAAAACGATCTCGACGAAGCTGAGCGGGAATATAATCAGGATCAAGGGAAAGAGCTTCTTCAATTTTTTGAAAGGAGGCTTTATATTCTCTTTTTTCTCTTAAAATAAGAGCCAAACCAAACACTGCATTCACATCGCGAGGATTACGACTTAAAGCTCCCTCGTAAAAAACAATTGCCTGATCATAAAGACCGCGCGCACGCTGAATGTCACCTGCGAAAGACCAAGGCCATGAACTTTTAATTGGAGACCCTGACAATCGAGAAAGTGTTCGTGTAGCGATATCAGCCGCTCGATCCAAGCGACCCGCATCTTTTTCCAAATAACTTGCAGCCATTTGAGACAAAGCAGCAGATTCATTCTGTAACTTATCAAGAACTTCTTTTGCGGAAATAGAAAGAGGATTCAACTCTAATCGAGAGAGTATCCATTCAACATATTTTCTCTGCCCCTCTGTTAAAGTATCCGCCGCTCCATCAAGAGCGCTTCGGTATCCTCGAACAACTTCATTTAAAAAAATCTGAAGAGCTAACGGCGCTCTCAGCGGAGCATCTACCATCACATCTGGGTCAAGGAGGAATGA
>JBAXJW010000057.1:0-8335 GCA_037137635.1 bacterium
AATACAGCGATGCCTGAAGAAATGCTCGATTATAAGACTCGTAAGGGTTTGAAGGGACATTCAAAAGAAGACGAAAAATCTTCAGGAACTGAATCTTCAAGTTCTATGGATTCCATCGAAGCGAAATTGCGTGCTGAATTAGCAGCTGCATCCCACGATAAAACTAAAGGCAGCGGCCAATAGGCTATGGATAGGAGTCATATGAAGGTTTTTGAACTCGCAAAAGAGTTAGACACCAAAGCCCTTGATCTCATAGAGAAAATCAAGTCTTTGAATTTTTCTATAAAGAATCACATGTCTGAGTTATCGGACGAACAGGTTTTGAAAATTAAAGAGTTTGTGAACCCTTCAAGCGCTGTGGCAGCACCTGTGGCTACCCAAACTGTTGTGAAGAGGAAGAAGGTAGTTGCAAAAGCTGACGACAAAATTCCTGCTCGATCATCGGTTGTGATCAAGCGAAAGAAAGAAGCTGATGAGCTTCCTTTAAAAGCTGATGAAGAAGTGAAGGTTGAAGAAATAGTTCAAGAAGAAGCTCAAGCGATTTCTGTTGAGGAAACTTCTGCGGAGAATGAGGGAGTTCAGATTGCTCCACAAGATCAAGTTCCTGGTGAAACAGTTGAGCCAATTGCTCCTGTAAAAGAAAAAGAAGTCGCTGCAAAAGTAGCAGCTCCAGAAGTGGTTCAGCAACCTAAGCCAAGACGATTTAGTTTTATTAAAATGGCCGATGCTTCGACAGAAGATCTTGCTATTCGTCGTCCTGTCATCATTGAAGATGTTGTTTCAGAAGAAGTTAAAAAAGAATACGAAGATGTCAAAGTTCGAAAACAAGATGACGATGATCATTTGTCTGTTGAGAGAAGTGCGGCAGAAATTCTTCGTGAACTAGAAAAAGACGAAGCCCAAGGTCGTAAAAAGGGTGGTTTTTCGTTTAGAGATACAAGTCTTGTAAACGAATTCCGTTCGACTGATTACTTACGTCGAGAACGTGTTTACGCTGCGAACAGAAAGAAAAGAATTATTTTCAATAGAGGGCCCATTAAAGTTTCTACAATTGCTCCTAGCGCTCGTAAAAGAGTGGTGGATTTCCGTGGAGAGATGTCTGTTGAAGAACTCGCGGAAGCGCTTTCTTTAAAGGTTCGTCAAATTGCAATGAAGCTCGATAGTTTAGGTGTTGAGCGTCCAGATCAAGCAGAAACTTTTGCTGATTGGATTTTAGATTACGAAACTGTTCAGTTGATTGCCGCAGAATTTGGTTATTCAGCTAAAGATGAAACGGTTTCTGAAGAGCAACTTGTAGAAATTGACGGTGATGCTTTTGAATTGAGTTCACGCCCTCCTGTTGTGACGATTATGGGTCACGTCGACCACGGTAAAACTTCACTTCTCGATTTTATTCGACGTTCACGTGTCGTCGCAAAAGAAGCGGGTGGAATCACTCAGCACATTGGCGCGTATACAGTCAAAGTTTCGGATGCGATTCAAAATATCGCAGCCTCTCTTGCAGCTGCTGAAAGCGGCGATGCAAAACCTGCAAAAGCAGGTAAAGCAGCAAAGGGTGCGAAGGCTTCGAAGGCGGATAAGTCTGAAAAGAAAGCACACGCCTCTGCAATTATTCCTGAAATCACCTTCCTCGATACTCCTGGTCACGCGGCGTTTTCGTCTATGCGTTCTCGAGGAGCTCAGGTAACGGATATTGTTATTCTTGTGGTGGCAGCAAGCGAAGGTTTGATGCCTCAAACACGAGAAGCGATTGATCACGCAAAAGCAGCGGGTGTTCCGTTGATCGTTGCGGTGAACAAAATGGATTTGCCAGATGCAAATCCTGATAAAGTTTTGCAACAACTTTCTGAACTCGAAATTGTGAGTGAAGAATGGGGGGGCGATACTCAGATTGCAAAAATTAGTGCGAAAACAGGAATGGGAATCGATGATTTACTCGAGAAGATTCAATTACAAGCCGAAATGCTTGAGTTGAAAGCGCGTCGAGAAGGTCCTGCAAATGGAACCATCATCGAAGCTCATTTGGATAAAGGTCGTGGATCAGTCGCGACGGTTCTTGTAAACGAAGGAACTCTTAAGATTGGTGACTATGTTGTGGTCGGCGTACAAGCGAGCAAAGTTAGAGCTTTGATCGATGATCAAGGTAAGAATGTTCGCGAAGCGGGTCCTTCAATGCCGGTTATGTTGCTGGGTTTGACGGAAGTTCCTGAAGCAGGAGATCCGTTAAACGTTGTTGAAGATGAGAAAAAAGCAAAAGAGTTGATTGAACTTCGTAAACGTCAGCGTGAAGAGCTGAAAGCAACTCCGAAAATGTCTATGGAAGAATTAGTGCGCAGAATGAACGAGGGTGAAACTCTCGAGATGCCTATTATTCTTAAAGGTGACGTGAAGGGCTCTGTGGAAGCGATCAGTGGCGCTCTTCAAAAACTTCCAAGCAATAAAGTTCGTTTGAAAGTTTTGAGTACAGCTGTCGGTGGAATTTCTGAAAACGATATCGTTTTGGCCTCGGCTTCAAAAGCGATTGTGATTGGATTTAACGTTCGTCCAGACGTAAAAGCTCTTGCGGAAGCTGAGCGTTTAGGTGTGGAAGTGAAGTGCTACAATATCATTTACAACCTCATCGACGAAATTGTGATGTTGATGGAAGGAATGCTCGCTCCAACTATTAAGGAAGAAACTTTGGGTCAAGCTGAAGTTCGTAACGTCTTTAACTTGAGTAAGTTTGGAATGGTTGCGGGATCTTTTGTCTTGAGCGGAAAGATTGTTCGTTCAGGTCAGGTGCGTGTTCTTCGCCAGGGTCGAGTTGTGTACACGGGCAATATCAGTGGATTGAAGAGATTCAAGGATGATGCGCGCGAAGTGGCTCAAGGCTATGAGTGTGGAATCAGTATCGAAAACTTTAATGACATCAAAGAAGGCGATATCTTGGAATGCTTTAAGCAAACAGAAGTAGCTACTAAATTAGAAGGTGTTTCTGCTTAAATAAGCAGAAAACGGGAATGGGCCTCGGACTTTTTTGGAAGCCCCGTGGGCCCTCTTCGAGTCAACATCTTGGTCAGTTGAAGCGCGATCTTGATTTGAGCGGTCCCTCCAGGAAAGGGATTGGTCATACAGGTACGCTTGATCCTTTTGCTGAAGGTTGGCTTTTGGTGGGTTGGGGAGAAGGCACAAAATTACTGAGTGCGCTCCAAAAACTCGATAAGGTGTATGAAGCTGAAATTCTTTTGGGCGCTTCAAGCGAAACGTTAGACAATACCGCTGCTTTAGAAGAGTGGCTTGTTGGAATTGATCCTCAAGTGGAAGTCCTAGGAAATTTCTTAAAAACAAAAATTGGCAAACAAATGCAAATCCCTCCTCTTTTTTCAGCGAAAAAAGTAGAAGGGGTGAGAGCATATGAACTTGCTCGCAAAAAGCAAGACGTGGAGCTTAAGGCCTGTGAAGTGGAGCTCTACAGTGCCCAGCATTTAAGCTTGGTAAAAACTGAAAAAAACCTTTGGAAATGGACAGTTAGACTTCATGTTTCGTCTGGAACATACATACGAGCTTTTGCGCGCGATTGGGCCAAGGAGCTCTTCGGGTATGAAGCTTGTCTAAGCGGATTGAAGCGCACGGGCATAGGTCAGTTTTTGAAGGAAACCCAAGAATCTGTTGTTTTTAAAACGGCAGACGAATTAACGGCTTTTTACCCAGCCGAAAGTCTTAAATTTAACCAAACAGGAGCTTTGGAGGCTGCGTGGATTCCCAGTGCTGAGCGCTGGAGATATTTCAATGCGGATCCTCTAAGCTTTAGTTGAAAGTAACCCTATAACACGATAGATTCTCAAAGATTTTAAAAATTTGAAATAAGGAGCATAGATAAGTGTCTATAACGAACGAGGAAAAAACAAATACTATTCAAACATTCAAAACTCACGATAAGGATTCAGGATCACCTGAAGTTCAAGTTGCGGTTTTGACAAAAAGAATCAATAATTTAACCGGTCATTTTAAGAAGCACATGAAGGATTATCATTCTCGTCGTGGTCTTTTGATGCTCGTCGGACAACGTCGTCGTCTTTTGGGTTACCTCAAAGACACTTCTGTTGCTCGTTACAATAAAATTGTAAAAGATCTCGGACTTCGTAAGTAAAGTTTACTTTATTTTCAGTTAGGCAAAATATAAAATGACACAATTAAATAAGCCCGTATCCGTGCGGACCGTCGTTGGCGGCCGCGAATTATCTATTGAAACTGGACGTTTTGCTAAACAGGCTGATGGCTCTGTTTACATCAAATACGGTGAAACTTCGGCTCTCGTTACTGTCGTGAGCGCAAAAGAACAAAAACCTGGCGTTGATTTTTTCCCGATGACCATTGAGTTCCAAGAAAAATTCTACGCTTCTGGAAAAATCCCTGGCGGATTTTTTAAGCGTGAAGCAAGACCTTCCGACTGGGCAACATTGAATGCTCGGATGGTGGATCGTCCTTTGCGGCCACTTTTTCCAGAAGGTTATCGTCACGAAACACAAATCGTTGTGACGCTTCTTTCTTTTGATAATGAAAACGAAGTTGAAACGATTGCGGGCTTAGGAGCTTCGGCGGCATTGATGGTGTCGGATGTTCCTTTCGATTGTCCGATTGCCACAGTTCGTGTGGGTCGTATCAATGGTCAATATGTGATCAACCCTACAACTTCTGATCTTGCAAAAAGTGATATGAGTGTTCTTGTGAGCGCAACTTCTGAAGCGCTTTGCATGGTTGAAGGTGGAGCTCAATTCGTAAGCGAAGAAGATTTGTTAGGTGCTTTGTATTTTGGTTTTGATCAAATTCAAGCTCTCATTAAATTACAAAAAGAATTACAAGCAAAAGCGGGTAAAACAAAACGCGCTTATACTCCTCCGAAGCAAGATGAAGCTTTGTTGGTAGAAGGAAAAGAGTGGTTGTGGCCTTACTTTGAAAAAGCTTTTGCGATTAAAGAAAAGCAAGCTCGTTATAATGCTTTGAATGTTGCTTATGATGAATTTGCAGCAGCTGTGACAGGAAAAAGACCTGTTGAAGTGGATGAGTCGACATGGGCGAAACATGTTGATTTCGTTTACGAAGAAGTAAAGAAAAAATATGCACGTCAGCTTACGTTAAAATCAGGTAAGCGTATTGACGGTCGTGATTATACTCAAATTCGTCCGATCGAAGTTGAAGTAGGCGTTCTTCCACGTGTTCACGGATCGGCACTCTTTACTCGTGGAGAAACACAAGCGCTTGTCGTGGTGACATTGGGAACCTCTGACGACGAACAGTTGATTGATACAGTTCGTGGCAAGTGGAATAAGAGTTTCCTTTTGCATTACAATTTCCCTCCTTATTCAGTGGGTGAAACAGGACGTTTCGGTGGAAATTCACGTCGTGAAATTGGTCACGCAATGCTTGCAGAGCGCGCTGTTGAAGCAATTACTCCCAAAAAAGTAGAAGGCTTTCCTTACACTCTTCGAGTGGTTTCTGAAATTTTTGAAAGTAACGGATCCTCTTCAATGGCGACTGTTTGTGGAGCGAGTATGGCTCTTATGGATGCAGGTGTGCCTATCAAGGAATCTGTTGCGGGAATAGCAATGGGCTTGATGCACGAAGATGGAAAGTTCGTTGTTCTTTCAGACATCTTGGGTGATGAAGATCACTTGGGTGAAATGGACTTCAAAGTTTGCGGAACAAAACGCGGAATCACGTCTGTGCAAATGGATATCAAATTAAAAGGTGTGACTCGCGAAATTATGCAACAAGCAATGTTGCAAGCTCGAGAAGGCCGTCTCCATATCTTGAATGAAATGGAAAAAGGAATCACAACTCACCGAGCTGATATTTCTGAATTTGCTCCTCGTTATACAACTCTTAAGATCAGCACTGAAAAGATTAAAGATCTTATTGGTCCTGGTGGAAAAAACATTAAAAACATTGTGGCTGTTACGGGAGTTAAAGTTGAAGTGCAAGATGATGGCACGGTTAATTTAGCTTCTGCAGACCCTGTAGCGATGGAAAAAGCGCTTCAGATGGTGCGCGATCTTACAGCAGAGCCTGAAGTAGGAAAGATCTACATGGGAACTGTTGAGAAAATTGCGGAGTACGGCGCTTTTGTAGAAATTATGCCTGGAACAACAGGTTTGTGTCATATTTCCGAGCTCGATGCGCAGCGCGTGAATCAAACAAGCGATGTGTGTCGCGAAGGTGATCAAATTCCAGTAAAAGTATTGGAAATAGATCGCTCAGGAAAGATCAGGCTTAGCCGTAAGGCAGCTCTCGAAAATACTGCGCAATCTTAATTCGAAAGGATTATGACAAACGCATTTACAGTAAAAGAAAACGGTCCCGTCATTTTAAAATGGAAAAAACTTGATGAAAAAGCAAAAATTCCTTGCGCTCAAAGCGCGGGGGCTGCTTGCTTTGATTTGAACGCTTGCTTAGACGAGCCTGTGGCGATCAAAAAAGGTGAAGTCTTTGCTGTTCCGACAGGGCTCGCTGTAGAGATCCCCGAGGGTTACGAGATGCAAGTGCGCGCACGAAGCGGTCTTGCGTTTAAGCACGGTTTAACGCTTGTAAACGGGATTGGAACAATCGATAGCGATTATCGTGGCGAGATCAAGGTTCTTGTAACTTTACTTCAAGATGCGGAATTAATCGTGAAGCCTGGAGATCGTATTGCTCAAGCTCTTGTGGCTCCTGTACTGAGAGTTATTCACGTTGCGGAAGAAAACTTGTCGAGCACTGAGCGTGGGGCTGGGGGCTTTGGTTCTACAGGTGTTTCTGTATGAAAATAGCGGTCCTTGGTAGTGGGCAAATGGGAAGCGGGATTGCTCAAATTGCCGCACAATCGCAAAAAAAAGTTTACCTTTTTGATTCAAATTCTGAAGCGCTCACAAAAGCTCATGCGTTGATTCTAAAAAGTTTAGAGAAATTAGCCTCTAAAAATTTAATTCAAGAAAGACCAGAGTTGGTTTTTTCTCGCATTTCGATCGTCAATAAAATTGAAGATTTGAAAGACGCAGATTGCGTGATCGAAGCGGTCACTGAAAATTTCGAAGTTAAGAAATCTTTGTTTCAAAGTTTAGATAAAGTTTTGGGTGCACAAGCCATTTTTGCATCAAACACTTCTTCGATCAGCATCACGAAACTCGCGGCTACAACTCAAAGAGCAGATAAGTTTATTGGAATGCATTTTATGAATCCTGTTCCACTGATGAAATTGGTGGAAGTCATTCCTGGGCTTTCAACTTCAACTGAAACAACTTCAAAAATCGTAGAGCTTGCCAAAGAAATGGGCAAAGTCACCGTGATGTCTAAAGATATGCCAGGATTTATTGTGAATCGCATCCTTATGCCGATGATCAATGAAGCGTGCTTTACTCTTCAAGAAGGCATCGCAACGGTTAGTGATATCGATGAAGCGATGAAGTTGGGTACGAATGTTCCTATGGGACCACTCACTCTGGCTGATTTTATCGGTCTTGATACGTGCTTGTATATTATGAACGTATTGCATGAAGGTTTGGGTGATACGAAGTATCGACCAGCTCCTTTGTTAAAGCAATATATAGATGCCGGACGCTTAGGCCGAAAAAGCGGCCAAGGTTTTTACAAATATTAAAATGAATCCTTTTGAAGCGGGCATTCGAAAAGTTATTCCTTCAACGTTGATCTACATGTTTTGTGAAAACAAAGTTCTGATGATTCATCGTGTGAAAAAAAATCAAGATTTTCACAAAGGTAAGTGGAATGGCATTGGTGGAAAACTTGAACTAAATGAAGATCCGCTCGCGGGTGCTGTAAGAGAAATTGCTGAAGAGACAGGAATTCAATTAGAGGAAAAAGCGCTTCTTCCTATGGGGATGCTTACTTTTCCCTCGTTTAAAGCGATTGAAGAGCAAGATTGGATTTGTTTTGTTTTTAGAGTCGATTTACCTGGAAAGATAACTGATTACCCTTTGATCGAAACTACTGAGGGCCATCTTGAATGGCATCCACAAGGAAAAGTTTTGGAACTTCCCTTGTGGGATGGGGATCCGACTTTTATTCCAAGTGTGATTGAGCGTAAGCCTTTTTTGGGAACTTATTGGTACGAAGATAAGAAGCTTATTAAATATAAGCTTACAAATTTTTCTTAAATTGCTTAAGTGTATTCGCTCGTAAATGTGCCGCTCTTCATAATGGCTTCTGAGCGACCATCAGCATGCACTCCGTGGATCGTCATCTCAGGGCAACCAATCATAAAGTCAGTGTGTTGAATGGACACATTGAATCCAAGTTTTTTCAATTCATCAGGGTTCAAATTGCGATCTTCAACTCCCAATGGATACGCACTTCCAAAAGC
>JBAXJW010000058.1:0-8086 GCA_037137635.1 bacterium
ATAAAATTAATTTACAAGGTGATGGGTCGAAATCTTTTTCAAAAAGTGGTGTTTCTTATCGCGAAGTTAATTGGAAAGAACTCGTACAATTGGATTATAAATCAGGAAAGAAATCTGGAAATTTGCCCGAGATTGAAAATAAAATGGTTCGAATTCCTGGTTATATTGTTCCTTTGACGGACGGAACATCTGTCTTGGAGGAGTTTCTTTTTGTTCCCAATGAACAGGCATGTATTCACGTTCCACCACCGCCTCCAAATTTGATTATTAAGGCAAGACTCAAAAACAAGCTCGCTTTTGAAGATGTGTACAATCCTTCGTGGCTCTATGGAAAGCTAGAAATTACCGAAACCAAAAGTCAGTTCGGGGCCGCTTCTTACCAAATAAATGATGCCGACTTAGAAAAGTACGAAGAAGAGTCCGCTGCAAAATAATTAAGTTTGAATAATATAAAGGCTGAGCATTTTTGTAGGCTGAACAAACTGATCGTGCATAGGTTTTACGGAACGATAAAAATGTTCTTTTGTTTCTTCTTCCGTTCGGCCGCGCTCAATTTGATCGCGAGTAATACGTCTTTGAAGGCGAAGTTCCTCAGGAGCTTCCATGAAAAAGGTAAGATCAAACTCGGTCAGAAGATCTTTTTCGGTAAAAATCAAAATTCCTTCCACGATAATAATGGGCTTAGGGCTAATGGTTTTGCTTTCTTTACGTCGAGCATGCTCAACGTAGTCATAAATAGGGCATTCGATAGTTTTACCCGCTTTTAAGAGACGCAGGTGTTTTGTGAGGAGGCCAAAGTCGATGACGCTGGGATGATCGAAGTTTACAGAGTGCGGATCTTTATCAAAAGCCTCTTTTTGGTCTTTGTAATATGAGTCTTGGCCGAGGATAATTCCTCGCTCAGGGCCTACAATTTCGAGCAACCTTTTGGCAAACGTCGTTTTACCTGAGCCACTTCCGCCTGCAATTCCAATGACCATAGGTTATTAGGTTATCAGGAGGCGCTAAAATTCAGCAAGACTCAAAAAATAGAAATGCTACGCTCGTGATGTGGATTTAACTGAGCTTGGGTCTTTGGCCCCTCGAATTCTCTTTGAGGATACTCATCTGATTGTTTTGAGTAAGCCTGCCGGGCTTTTGAGTCAGGGGGATAGCTCAGGCGATGAAAACTTGGTGGATTACTTGCGAAAGTATTTAGGCCGAAATTATGTGGGCCTTGTTCATCGCTTGGATCGAAATACTTCTGGAATCATGATCGTTGCCAAAAGGACAAAGTCTGCGCAAAGGCTGACAGATGCTCTTCAAAAAGGAAAATTGAAGAGAAGCTATTTGGCTTTTGTGGAGGGAACACCTCCTTCATCGCAAACGCTTGAGCATTATTTGCTCAAAAATGAGCAGACAAACGAAGTGCGTGTCGTAAGCAAAGAGACTTCAGGCGCGAAAGCTTCAAGGCTTGAATTCAAAAAACTTGCGCAAGTTCGATTTCAATCAAAAGATATTGCACTTCTCTATGTGACTCTTCAAACAGGCAGGGGGCATCAGATTCGTGTGCAATGTTCTGCTGCCGGGTATCCACTCTTGGGTGATCAAAAATACAAAGCTCAGATCAAAGAGCCGGGTAGGCCCGCTTTGCATTCTTATGCTCTTGAAGTGGCTCATCCAATGAGCCAAGAATTATTATCCTATAAAGATTTACTTCCCGTTGATTTACAAAATTTAATTCCTGAATATAAGGATTGGCCGTGATGAAAGATACAAAACAAAAAGCTCGCAAATTTGAAGTTATGAATAAAGGAATGGGGGATGATCGCTTGCCGATTGAGGTGATCCTCGATCAATTTCAGAATGAAGGCGCAAGAGATTATTCTCTCATGGACTCAGGCGAAGGACGTAAGCTTGAAAAAGTTGGAAACTTTGTGATTGATCGCCAATGTGCGGTGGCTTTTTGGTCGAAGAAAAATAATAAAGATTGGACCAAGATTCACGCCTATCATCAGAGGAGTGAGAAGGGTGGCGGCTCTTGGGATCTTAAAGCAAAGCTACCAGATTTTTGGTTTACGAAAGTTGGAAGAATTGTTTTTAAAACAAAGCTCACTTCTTTTGGGCATCTTGGGTTTTTTGTTGAGCAAGCTTCTCAGTGGGATTGGTTTTATGAAAAAATTCCTTCTGCTCCCAAAGATAAACCGCTTAAAATTTTAAATCTTTTTGCGTACACGGGAGCTTCTTCAGTTGCGTGTGCCCTTGCTGGTGCTCAAGTGACTCATGTGGATGCAGCAAGAGGAGTGGTGGATTGGGCTAAGCAAAATGCAGCTTTAAATCGCGTTCCTGAAAACTCTATTCGCTTTATTGTGGAAGACTGCAAAGTCTTTTTAGAGAGAGAAGCAAAACGCGGAAATTTTTATGATGGAGTGATTATGGACCCACCGTCTTTTGGTCGCGGTCCAAATAAAGAAGTTTTCAAAATTGAAGAAGATATTCTTCCTCTTTTAAGAGCTGTGAAGAAAGTATTGGCTCCCGAGTGCAGGCTTTTTCATTTTTCTTCACATTCCCAAGGTTTTTCTCCTGAAGTATTAAAAAATCTCGCTGCAGAGATTCTTCCTCTTGAAAAGTTTAGTTTTGAAGGTGGTGAAATGCTCATGTCTGAACAAGGCGGGAAGCAAGTGCCGTCGGGCCAGTTTATACGCTTGTGGCGTTAGGGTATTTAATTACCCAAAATTAAGGGAACCCATGTTGTCCAAGACAGTGGAATCCAGATCAAAGAAATCAATGTGCTTAAAGTGATGGTGAGTGCGATTTCATCGGAGGGGATTTTGAGTTCAGTTGCAATAGCTACTCCATTGGCAGCCATCGGAACAAGCGACATCAAGAGAAGAATCTCGGTGAGTTCTCTTGTTAAAAATCCAAATGCGTAGCGATCAAGATAAATAAATCCAATTACAAAAAGAGGAAAGGCTACAAGTTTGATTAGCAAACATGTTGCGATGAAACGAAAGTGAAGGCGAAAACTTTTGATACTTCCAAGGCCCAGTCCAATCATCATGAGTCCAAGTGTGGAGTAGGTCCCTCTAAATCCCATAATGATGGGTTGGAGGTTTTCTGGAATTTTGTTGAGTCCAAAGGCCGAAAAAATCATCGATAAAAAAAACATCCAGAGTGAGGGAAGAGTGAGGATTTTTTTGAGAGCTTCTTTGGAATCATAAGTTCCTTTGGCCGCGATATAGAAACCTGTTGTGTATTCATAAAGATTGTACCCAATGATCACAAAAATAGCTGTGGCTAATTTGTCTTCGCCGAGCAAAATCGCTGTGGCTGGAATTCCAAAATAACCTGTGTTGGCAGATGCTCCCGCATAAGACAAAAGATTGCGCATCGGAGAGCGAAAGAACTTTTTTGAAATGTTGTAGGTTAATATCGCAAGGATTGAGCAAAGTCCCGCATACGCAAAGGGCAGAGCAAAAAGTTTGGGGTTGTAGGGAGAGCGAATAAGAATCTCAAAGAAAACAATGGGTGAAATAATGTAGATCACCAATTTGGCCAGAGATTCACGCGTAACCTTAAGAATGCGAGCGGCAAAAAAGCCAATCGCTATCAATAAAAAAAGTGGAGAGAGACGCTCAAATAAAAGAACAAAGCTTTGGAAGGCGCTCAAAGTCTGAGTTCCTATGCTGGAACGTTACACGGACAGTCTGTGACCCAATGATCTTTTTTGATTTCAATCAATTGAGGCATTTTTGTTTCGCATAAAGCGGAGGATTTCTTAGGGCAACGAGGCGCAAAAGAACATCCAGGCGGAGGATTAATCGGAGAAGGAGGATCACCTTGCAAAATAATTCGCTCGCGTTTTTTTTCAGCTTGTGGATCAGGCAATGGAATCGCTGACAAAAGAGCTTTTGTATAAGGGTGCAGCGGGTTTGCGTAAAGTTCATCAGAACTTGCAAGCTCGATGATTTTACCGAGGTACATCACAGCTACACGATCGCAGAGATATTTCACAACACCCAAATCGTGTGAGATGAAAATCATTGTGAGGTTGAGCTCGTTGCGCAGATCCATCAGCAAATTTAAAATTTGAGATTGAATGGACACATCAAGAGCCGAAACAGGCTCGTCTGCAATAATTAATTTTGGTCTGAGGGCTAAAGCCCGGGCAATCGCAATACGTTGGCGTTGTCCGCCAGAAAATTCATGAGGGTATTTGTGTATAAAGCGGGGGGCAAGGCCTACCATCTTCATGAGTCGCTGCACTTCGTTTTCAACTTCATCTTTGCCCACGATTTTGTGAAAGATTAGCGGCTCAGACAGTGTGTCGAAAACGGTCATGCGCGGATCAAGCGATGCGTAGGGATCTTGGAAGATCATTTGAAATTGTGGACGTTCCTTACGCAAAGCTTTGGGGTCCATCGAAGAAATTTCTTTTCCATCAAAAAAAATTTCGCCACTTGTGGGTTCAATCAATCGAAGAATTGATCGGCCCAGTGTAGATTTTCCACATCCTGATTCACCTACAAGGCCAAGGACTTCTCCTTGCTCAAGAGTGAGTGAAACTCCATCAACGGCTTTTACGGTTGCGACTGTTTTTGAAAAAAAACTTCCTTTTTGAATCGGAAAGTGTGTTTTGATGTTTTTAACTTCTAGAAAACTCATACTCATGCCTTGCTTGTGTTCGATGGTGAATGGTGAATACACGCTTCACAATTAGCGACAAAATGATCTTTGTAAAGTTCCACAAGTTTGGGGTTCTCGCTTCCGCAATTACGATCGTTGCGTTCAGGGCAGCGATCAGCAAATGCGCATCCTTTGATTTCTTTTGAAAGATCGGGCGGCAAGCCTGAAATTGTTTTCAGTCTTTCTCCTCGAGCATGAAGAGCTGGGCTGCTGCTCAGAAGGGCGCGCGTGTAGGGATGAGATGGCTTTTCAAAAAGTTGAGCCGTTGGAGCGGTTTCAACAACCTGCCCTGCGTACATCACCATTACGCGATCTGCGATTCCTGCAATGACACCCAAGTCGTGAGTGATGAATATGACTCCTGTGTTTTTCTTTTTTTGAAGAGCTTTGATCAAGTCTAAGATTTGCGCTTGGACTGTAACGTCGAGGGCTGTTGTGGGCTCGTCGGCGATCAATAGCTCAGGTTCTGTGATGAGTGCCATGGCAATCATCACACGTTGGCGCATTCCTCCAGAAAGTTCATGAGGATAAGATTTGAGTCTGTTGAGAGCATCTTGGATGCCCACTTCTTCGAGTGCATTTTTTGCTTTCTTCACAGCTTCTTCTTTGGAGAGTTTGTCGTGAATAAAAAGCGGTTCCATGATTTGGTCGCCAATCGTCATGTAGGGATTGAGGCAAGTCATGGGGTCTTGAAAGATCATGGAGATTTTTTTTCCACGAATTTTTTGAAGCTCAGCTTGTGAGCAATTCAAAAGGTCTACTCCATCAAAAGTCGCCGTTCCTCCCACAATTTTTCCAGGAGGGGAGGGGATCAATCGTAAAAGAGAATATTGCGATACGCTTTTGCCAGATCCTGATTCACCGACGATTCCTAAAACCTCGCCACGTTTGACGGAAAAAGAAATACCTTCAACAGCTCTGTAAACTCCGTTACGAGTGTAAAAGTAAGTTTTTAAATCTTTGACTTCTAACATATCAATCCTTTGAGGCCTTTGGATCGAGCGCATCTCGAAGTCCGTCACCTAAGAAATTTAAAGAGAAAAGCGTAATTGAAAAAGTAAGACCTGGGTAAATCAAAAGCCAGGGATATTCTTCCATGTTCTCCACGCCGCTGCTGATGAGCAAGCCCCAAGAGCTCATAGGAGGTTGCACGCCTAAGCCCAAGAAACTCAAAAAAGCTTCTGTGAGCATGACAGTCGGAACAGTGAGAGTTGCGTAAACGATGATGGGGCCCAAAACATTGGGAATAAGATGTTTGAAAATAATTTGTCTGTTTGAAATTCCCATCGAGTAACAAGCTTCGATGAATTCTTGTTTGCGAATTCCCATGACTTGTCCGCGAACAATACGAGCCATTGTGAGCCATTCTGTGGCGCCAATCGCGACAAACAATAAAAGCAAATTGTTTGTGTTATCGCGTGTGTTCACAAATACCATCAGCAAAATCACAAGAAGGATAAAAGGAATCGCGTACATGATGTCTACGATTCGCATCATGATAGAATCTGTGCGACCTCCGACAAAGCCCGCGATCGTTCCCCAAAGAACTCCGATTACAAGAGAGACAAAGGTTGCTAAGAATCCAACCATCAATGAAATGCGGCCTCCGTAGAGAATGCGCGTGTACAAATCGCGACCCAAAATATCTGTTCCAAACCAATGTGCGGAACTAGGCGCCTGAGGACCGATATTCAAATCTTGAGCATCGTAAGAAAAAGGTGCAATCCAAGGAGCGATGATGGCAAGAATCACGAAAGCAGCCAGCAAAAAAACACCCAGCATAGCGGCTTTGTTTTTGGAGAGTCTTGTCCAAGCATCTTGCCAAAGCGAGCGGCCTTTTTCGACTTCTTGTCCGTCGAGAGTAAGTACAGCTTCGCTCATGATTGCCCCTTGTCGAAATTGAGTTTGGGGTTAACCCAAATCAACATCACGTCTGATACATAGTTGAAAAATATAATGAGTGCTGCAAGGAAAACTGTTGTTCCCATAATCATAGTGTAATCGCGATTGAACGCAGCTTGTACGTAGTACCGTCCAAGGCCAGGAATTTGAAAAATAGATTCCGTGACGAAAGATCCTGATAGCAAACCTGCAATCGCGGGTCCCAAGAAAGAAATGACTGGAAACATTCCTCCTTTGAGAGCGTGTTTCAAGATCACTTGTGATTCAGAGGCGCCTTTTGCGCGAGCGGTACGAATAAAATCCTGAGAAAGAATTTCAAGCATTCCACCTCTTGAAAGACGAGAAACAAAAGCCGCATAAGCAGCTCCAAGAGTGAAGGAAGGAAGAATCTTATGAGCAAATGAATCCCAACCTGAAACGGGTAGCCAGTTGAAGTGAATCGAAAAAATTAAAACCAAAACGGGACCGAGCAAGAAAGACGGAACACAAATTCCTGCCATAGAAAAAGTCATGGGAATATAATCGAGCCAGGTGTTTTTTTTGAGAGCCGCAATAATTCCTGAAGTGATTCCCAATAGAAGAGCAAAGATGAGTGCATAGCATCCAAGTTCAACAGTTGTGGGGAGGCCTTCAAGAATCATTTCGTTAACAGTACGGCCGGGATATCGAAAAGAAGGTCCCAAGTCGCCCTTTAAGATGTTTGTGACAGTATCCCAGTACTGAATGTAGAGAGGTTGGTCGAGTTTGTATTGGGCATTGAGGGCCGCCATTACTTCGGGGGTCACCTTTTTTTCTTTATCAAAGGGTCCACCTGGAGTGGCGCGCATGATGACAAAGGACAGTGTGATTACAATTAGGAGGACAGGGATCGATCCCAACAATCTTTTTAATGAATATTTCAGCACGTTAATACTCTCTTTATTTTGACTTATTTCACATCAAGATACTGGTACGGATGAAGGTCGAGGATGTTTGTACGCCATCCAATAACACGTTCGTTGAGTAAGTACTTAATGGTGTAAGTGTAAATCGGGATGATGGGCAATTCAGTTAAAAGAATTTCTTCTGCTTGATTGAAAAGCTCAATACGTTTTGCAGTGTCACCTGTGTTGTTTGCGCTCTTGATCAGAGCGTCGTATTTTTTATTAGCAAAGCCTGTGTCGTTATTTCCACCATCACTAACCCACATGTCGAGGAAAGAGTTGGGATCTGAGTAATCGCCAATCCATCCTGCGCGAGCGATGTCATAATCTTTTTTGTGTTGAGTATCGATGTAAACTTTCCACTCTTGGTTTTTGAGTGAGACATCAATACCCAAGTTGACTTTCCACATTTGCTGAATGGATTCTGCGATAGAGCGATGCGCTTCGAGGGTATTGTAAAGGATTTCAACGCCTTTGAATCCTTTGCCTTCGGGATAGCCCGCTTCTGCTAAAAGTTTTTTGGCTCCTGCAATGTCATATTTAATTTCTGTTTTTGAAGTGTATCCGCCCGTTTGTGGAGGAGTGAAGGCTTTTGC